>NZ_QRGQ01000023.1:20715-101382 GCF_003367205.1 Arthrobacter sp. RT-1 | reverse complement strand
TGTTCCGCAACTACGACGGTGTCCTGAAGGTGGACGGCGAAGTGGGCAACAAGAAGACCTACGACCCCCGCGTCTGGGGCGCCTCCGCCGAAGCCGGCCTCGCAGCCCGCGTCGTGGAAGCCACCAAGCAGCTCGGCTCGGCCGGAAAGAAGCTGTAACCCATGGGCCACCATCACCGGATTAACCTGCTGGAGACCGAGGTCACCCTGCTCGCCGAGTTGGAGCCTTGTGCTGCGAAGCGTCAAAAAATGCCACGGATTGACCCGTCTCCTGCTGAACTGGATGAAGGCACCGCCTCCATACGAAAGCCCGAGCCGGCCGGCGAGGGGGAGGTATACGGCAAACGGCTGATTGACGGTTTTGACGGGGTGCTCGCCGACCTGGACGGCGTCGTCTATACCGGACCGCAGGCGATCGACGGCGCCACCGAAGCACTCGACAGGCTCGCCGGTGAGGGCAAGAGCCTGGCATACGTGACCAATAACGCTTCGCGCTCATCCGAGGAGGTTGCTGCCCATCTACGCGAACTGGGAGCACCTGCCACCGCTGAGCAGGTCTTCGGGTCTGCCTTGGCCGGTGCAGAACTGCTGGCCGGCACGGTTGAGGCCGGCGCGTCTGTACTCGTCGTCGGCAGTCGGATCCTCGCGGACTCCGTCCGGTCACAAGGACTCATCGTCGTACCCACTTCGGATGACCGGCCAGACGCAGTCATTCAGGGGTTTTCCCCCGAGCTCGGCTGGAAAGACCTGGCAGAGGCTGCCTACGCGATCACGGCGGGTGCTACGTGGGTAGCTACGAATCTGGACATGACCCTTCCGCAGGAGCGGGGGTTCGCTCCCGGAAACGGATCACTGGTGGCAGCGGTTACCGCCGCCACCGGAAAAGTGCCCCTGGTGGCAGGAAAACCAGAAGCAGCCCTGTTTGAGACGGCAGCGCGCCACTCCAGCGTCAAGCGCCCTTTGGTTGTTGGCGATCGACTGGACACCGACATTCTGGGTGGAAACCGCGCAGGGATGGCCACAGCCCTCGTCCTCACGGGCGTGGATTCAGTCCAAACGGCACTCGTTGCTCCCGTAGACGAGCGCCCAAGCTACGTGATCCGTTCCCTGCGCGAACTCTACGAGGAGTACCCGGCAGTTACAGCCGAGGACGGTGCCTACTCCTGTGGCGGGGCAGTGGCCAGGGTGTCGGGTTCCGCGCTGAGCATCAACGGCCCTGAAGATGACCTCAACAGCTGGCGGGCAGCCTGCGCCGCATGGTGGGCGGCACACGCTGATACCGCACCGGCCGCTAAACCGGAGATCGTGTTCACTCCGGCTCTTCGACAGCCAGGCTGAGCCGGTCCACCCCGTGCATGGCGTCGGCCGCCCTGACCAGGGTCAAGTGTGAGAATGCCTGGGGAAAGTTGCCGGCCATCCGACCTTCATCGCTTGCGTACTCTTCGCTCAGCAAGCCGAGCTCGTTTGTGAGCCCCACGAGTTTGTCCATCAAGGTCTTTGCCTCGCCGTGCCGACCTGTGCGCGCGTATTGTTCCACCAGCCAGAATGAGCATGCGAGGAAAGGGTGTTCGCCCGGCTCCAAACCGTCAACGCCGCTCTCTGTCCGGTAGCGGAGCAAAAGGCCGTCGCCGGTAAGGAGTTCCTGCTCCAACCGCGCGACCGTGCCAAGCATGTGTTCGTCGTTGTACGGGAGGAAACCGACCTGGGGCATCACCAGTAACGCTGCGTCCGTTTGAGTTCCACCGTAGGTTTGCGTGAATGAGCCGATGCTCCTGTTGAATCCCTGGCGCATGATCTCCTCACGCAACCGGTCACGAAGGTGCTCCCACTTTTCAACATCGCCGGTCAGCCCGTGCAGCCGCACCGCCCGGACCGCGCTATTGAAGGCGGCCCACATCATGACCCGGGAATGGGTGAAGTATTGTGCTTCGCCGCGCATCTCCCAAAGCCCGAAGTCCCTGTCATCGATATGCTTTTCGACGAAGCCCAAGAGTGCCTGCTGAAGTGCCCAGGAGAAATGGTCTTCTTTTCCTCCGGCCATACGCAGTCTCTCCAGGGCCACCATTACTTCACCAACAACATCCGCTTGGAACTGCGATACGGCGGCATTGCCAATGCGCACTGGCTTAGAGTCGGCATAGCCAGGAAGATGGGTGAGTTCGCGTTCCGGAAGTTCCCGCTCGCCCCCGACCCCGTACATGATTTGCATTTGCTCAGGGTCACCGGCGAGGGCGCGAAGGAGCCAGTTGCGCCACTGAAGGGCCTCTGTTTCATAGCCGTGGGTCAGCATCGACTCCAATGTCAGAGCTGCGTCGCGCAACCAGCAGTACCGGTAGTCCCAATTCCGTGGTCCACCGAAGTCCTCCGGAAGGGACGTGGTGGGCGCTGCGACGATGCCGCCGGTTTCCATGTGCGTGAGGGCGCGAAGTACCAATAATGACCGCTTAACGGCGCCTCCATAGGCGCCGTCTTGCCTGCAGTGGCTTCCCCACCGGGTCCAATACTCGGTAGCTACTTCGAGGGCGGCGTCAACGTCTGTCGCAGCCGGCACGGGGCGGTGTGAAGGGAACCACGCTAGTTCGAAATCCACCGTCTCGCCTTCGGAGATGAGGAACGTTCCTTCATGTCCGTGCGCATGGGCTTGTGGCAGATGGGGTCCTCGCAGTGCGAAAGCATCCGGACCTGCCATTGCCAACAGAACCAATGATGCCGTCGGCCCACTGTCGATAACACGGCTCATCCAAGGCAGGACAGTGGAATATCCTGGCCGGATCCGGAGTTCCTGCCGCATTTCCATGCTGCCGACCAAACCTGTGACACGGCGGACCAGGGAGGAACTGCTGTCTCCCAGGGGCATGAAATCCGTCACCAGGATGCGCCCGCCGGAAGCTTCCCAGACCGTTTGCAGCACAAACGTGGATTCGACGTAATGCCGGTCGACAACGGCTGCACCTGGATCGCTCGGGGCTAACAGCCAGTGACCGTGTTCATCAGAACCTACAAGGCGGCTGAACACAGACGGTGAATCGAAGCGCGGGAAACAAAGCCAGTCCACGCTGCCTTCACGGGAGATGAGAGGACCGGTCTGAAGATCCGAAAGCAACGCGTAATCCTCGATGAGTGCAGCCATGTCCACACTTTTTCACATTTCAGCATTGCCTCGCAGTAAGAAGGTGAATCCAGCCGTTCCCGCCGCTGAAGCGGACGTCACCGCGGCAATCAGTGCACCGCCACTTGCCCTGGAACCACTGCCGCCCAGCTGTACTGCGGCAGGGGCTTATTTCCCGACTATCAGCTTCAGCACTGGACTGCACCATTGCAGTCAACATGCCCCTGATGTCGGTTTCGTAGTTGTCCAACGCGTGGAAGTCGCGAAGTTCGCATAGGCGCCCGTACAGGCATGCCGCGTCGTGCAATCGACGGGCAATCGTAAGAACTGCCTCGTCGTTGACCGAAACAGTCAAGACTGGGGAAGTGGAGTCCGCTGCCGGGCAGGCAAGGGGCGTTGGGAGGTCTTCGAACGAGCCCTCGGCCATGTCGTTGATAGTGGCGGTCATCGGTGCTCCTTTACGCCGTTTGTTGCTTTGCTTTTAATTGTGTGGAGGCCGGGGCAGGCACCTGAAAAAATCGGGCTGCTCAACGGGCACAAGCGGGACTACGAGCCACTGGCCACCGTAAAATTCGACGTACGAATCCGAGGGGCATCGTGCGTAAGCTTCTTCTCGTGTCATGCCGTGTCTGCCTTTCTTGCTGGTGAAGTTCTTGGAATGTCTTGGTCACCGGATACATACGCGAACTGCCGCGCAAATCAAGCAGTCCAGATGTGATTCCCGTCACCCCTTTTGATGTACGAGCAACTCTACGGCAATATAAAACCTCTAGTCCAGTCTTTTTTATCAATTAATCGTGTTGTCTTGCCCGCATGGCTTCGGGCATGTGGCGCTAGGGGACACAGTTAAAGGAACCGCCCCAAATGGGTCGATCTAGGCTTCAATGCAAGGGAGCAATGAAGTCTTTACCGGAGGTTATGGCGGCGCTGCTGCCCCCTCGGGACCGGCAAGCTCTTCTAAGGGGCGCGGCCAGAGGGCGGGCGCAGGCAGGCGCGTGGCCGTCTGGGCCTTTGGCCCGGAGCCCGCGCGAATAATCAGAGGGTGGCTGCCTTGGCGAGAAGAACCGCTTTTTGTTGTTCGTTGGCGGTGAGTGCGGCGGCCTGCAACAGTTCGGTTTTGGCTTCGTCGGTTCTTCCGAGTCTGGTGAGCAGCTCTCCGCGGATGCTTGGCAGCAGGTGTGAGTGGTGGAGGGTGCCACCGGCAACGAGGCGGTCCACGATCTTCAAGGCGGCTGCAGGGCCGGTGGCCATGGACACTGCTACGGCGTGGTTCAGCTCGACGATGGGGCTGGGTGCCAGCCGTCCCAGGGCCTCGTAGAGCAGCACTATTTTGTTCCAGTCGGTTTCTTCGAAGCTGCGGGCGGTCGCGTGGCATTGCGCGATGGCCGCCTGAAGGCAGTAGTTGCCCCTTCCGCGGCCGAGCGCATCGGCACGTGCCAGTGATGCCAGGCCACGTCCTATTTGGGTTCTGTCCCAGCGTGACCTGTCCTGGTCAGCGAGCAGGATCGGGGTGCCGTCGTGCTTGACGCGCGCGGCGAACCGGGACGCCTGGAACTCCATCAGCGCCACGAGGCCGTGAACTTCGCACTCCTGCGGAAGCAAGCCGGCAAGCACACGCCCAAGGCGCAGCGCTTCGTTGGCGAGTTCGGTCCGGATCCACTGACGACCCGTTGTGGCGGCATAGCCTTCGGTGAAGATGAGGTACAGCACCGCCAGCACCGAGCCCAGCCGCGCGTTCCACTCGTTCGGCTCAGGGGCGTCGAAGGGCACACGGGCGGCCGACAGGGTCTTCTTTGCCCGTACGATGCGCTGCTGGACGGTGGCGACGGGAACCAGCAGCATCCGGGCAATCTCCCCGGTGGTCAGCCCGCCCACGGTGCGGAGGGTCAGGGCGACCTGCCCCTCACGGGAGAGCACCGGGTGGCAGGCGATGAAGACCAGCCTGAGCACGTCATCGGGGATGGGCTGCCACTGGTCCTCGGTCATCTCCGCGAGGTCGTGCGCGATTGCACGGTAGCGTTCGTCGAGCCGGTCCCGGCGGCGCCAATTATCTATTGCCTTGCGTTTTGCCACGGCCGTAAGCCAGGCGCCCGGATTATCCGGGACGCCCGACCCGGGCCACTGCGTGAGGGCGTCGATCAGGGCTTCCTGGGCGAGATCTTCCGCCAGGCCGACGTCGCCGGTCATCTTGGCGAGCGTTGCGATGATCCGCGCGCTTTCGATCCGCCACACGGCGTCCAGCGTGCGCTGGATCGCCGGTGTGGAGGTGCCAGAGGGTGTGTCGGCCATGCGGCTAGGGCTGGTTGAGTTCCTCACGCCAGCCGGCTTCCTTTTGGAGGAATTCGTTGTCCGAGAAGTCTTCAAAGTCGCTCATATCGGTGACGCGGCGGACTTCGAGTTTGTTGCCCGGGCCCAGCGGGCAGCGGCTGGCCCACTGCACAGCTTCTTCCTTGCTGGAGGTCTGGATGATCCAGAATCCATTGAAGAGTTCATGGGTCTCCCCGTAGGGGCCGTCGGTAACAATGGGGTTCTCGCCTGAAAAATCAACAACGAAAGCCTCGCTCATATCGTCGGCGAGCCCTTCACCGGCGAGCAGCACTCCCGCCTTCATAAGCGATTCGTTGTAGGCGCCCATGGCATTGATGATCTGTTCAATGTCCGCCGCTTCGTAGGCCTTTTTTGCCTCTTCGGTAGCGCGCATAATCAGCATGAACTTCACGGTTCTTCTCCTTCGTACTGAGAACGCCTGATGCGTCCTTCTACTATCGCGTCGAACGGGCCGGCATCAGATCGACAAGACAGGAAAAATTTTTTAGTCCGTCGGCTGCTCCGAAGGGGTCGTGCAGTCGGATCGGTCATTCTCTCGGGCAACCCGATCGTGGTGGATGCGCTTCGGTGCCCCGACCAGATCGGCGGGTACAGGAGGATCCTTCTCGTCATCAGATGTCATGAGGGTCATCCTAGGGGTTATCCATAAATGAACGCAGTACGTGTAGCCGTTCCCGCCACACAGGCGCGTCCACCTCAACAAGGACGCCACCACGGCAGGCGGGACTCCCGTTAAGCTCTACGTATGGAGGTTCGAGATTCTCCGGGAGATGCGACCAGGGACATTAATCAGGAGCTTAGCCAGCGGCGCGGCTGGCTTCTGACAGTCGCCGTCGGATTCGCCCTGCACATCCTCAGTTTTGTTATCGGGCTGAAGACGGTGGGGCCGCTGTGCGGCAGTCCTCTGCTTCCGAACAGCACCGCAGCCGAAATGGCCGACGTGCAGATGCGGACTACCGGGTTGGCGGCAGAGTGCTACCGGAATATCGATGCCGCTACGGTACCGGTCTGGATTCTGATGACGCTGGGAATCAGCCTCGTCCTTGTGGGGGTCGCCGTCCGGATAGTTGGTATCCGCCGGTCAGTTGACCGGTCCGAGAAGCCGGCCGCCGCGGGGCAGGACTAGGCGGCCTGCCGTTGGGGAGCAGGTGAAGCTACGCTGCGCGGGGCGCGTCAATAATGGCCATTTGGCCGGTCTCCGGGACGCCAGGGAACTGCGCCTGCGGTGCTTCGCCCCCAGTAGCCGCAGCCTCGTCCCCGGAGCGCATGCGGAACAGCGCTACAGCTGAGATGAGGAACCACGCAATGTTCGTGACCACGGACGGCCATGCCTCATGAAATGCACCGTTCACGATAAAGGCGCAGGAACCGAGGAGGTTCGCGATCTGGAAGCCCTTGCCGGCTTTGAGCCAACCCATGGATACGGCGAGGTACGCGCTGAGTATTGCAACCGCGCCTGCCCAGCCCGCAATTTCCCACAGCAGTTCCATGATGTCCCTTCACAGTTGATGCCCAGCCGATAATCACCCGGCGTAACTAGCCCTTTAGCAGCAATTATGAGCAGGCCCAAGCTTTAGATCAATTGCATTCCTCTGAAGACATGGTTTAGAACTGCTTAACATGGATATCGATCCGCGCCGGCTCCGTGTGCTCCTTGCGATTGCCCGTACCGGCGGCGTGCTCGCCGCCGCTGATGAGCTGGGAATTACGGCCTCTGCGGTCTCCCAGCAGCTCAACAAACTGGAGGAGGAAACAGGGCACTCGCTGGTCCTGCGCACACCCAAAGGGTCGGTGCTGACACCCGCCGGTCTGGCGATAGCCGAAGCCGGAGAAGAGATTGAACGCGCCCTCAGCGTCGCCCGCGCCCGGATCGAAGGCGGCGCCACCATTGCAGGCGTGGTGCGCGTCGGCGGCTTCACCAGCTTTGTCCGCACCGTGGTGATCCCGCGCCTCCCTGAGTGGCGAGTCCAGTACCCGCAATTGCAGATCCGGATGATTGAGGACGACTTCCCCGCCCTCATGCGGCTCCTCCGGCAGCGTGCCCTGGACGCCGTGGTGGTGGAACTCGATTCGACGACGTCCGGTGAACGTTCGCTGTCCGCCGGAATGACCGAGGAGCCCCTGCTGGACGAGCCCTGGAAACTGGTGGTTCCCGCCGGCGCCCTCCTTACCACCGAGAACATTGACCTTGGCCGCCTGCCATTTCCGTGGCTCGGCGTCGAGCCGTCAGCCGCCAACGCCTCGGTGCTCGGCCGGCTCCGCCAGTCAACGGGTGTCCCGATGGAAACCGTGCATCAGTATCAGGACACGCTGACCGCGCTGGCACTGGTGGCTGCCGGCGAGGGCGCAGCCATCGTGCCCACCCTGGCGCTGACGGGCGTTGTCCAGGACGGGGTTGACGTCCTGGACGTCCCCGGGCTGGGTACGCGGCGCATCGTCCTTCGGCGCTTCGACAGGCGGCGGTCCGCCGGCACGCCCGTGGACACGGTGGCCCGCCTTCTGCGGGAATCGGCCGCGGCCTTCGACACGCGCTCTACATCTTCCTAGCGGCGTCCCTACTTCTTCGTCAGCCGGTACCGTTCGATCTGTTTGAGCCGCCGCAGGAGGCTGTCCCGCCGCGGGTGCGGGACGGCGTCGGCCGGTTCTGCGGTGAGGTCGATGTGCTTGGTGCCGTACTGCCACAGCAGCAGGTCATCCAGCAGCCGGTCCGGGCCGGGGGAGTAGCGGTGGTCCAGCGCCTTGCGGACCTCGGTGATGCGGTTGGCACTGAGCAGCCCGGCCAGCTGCATGGTCTGGTTGAGGCCGTGGGCGGCGAGGAGCTCGGCAGCCCAGCCCCAGTCGTCGTCCACTTTCCGGTCCACGTGCGGCAGCAGGGTGCGCCACACGTCGCGGATCCGGTTGGGGGTCAACGGCGCCGCTCCCTCGCCGTCCGTGTCCCAGAAACTGCGCACTTCCTCGTACCGTTCGTGCAGGTCGGCGAACGCAGTTTCCACGGTTTCCAGCATGGCCGCCGTCGCGGTGAACTGGCGGTCGAAATGCGGGGTCCACGCCCTTGGGTCCTCCGCCTTGAACCGGATGTCGTGCTCGATCTCGCTCCAGGCGTGCGCGAAGATCGTGCGGATCTGGCATTCAAAAAAGTAGCTGCCGTTAGGCGCGATGTCCGGGTTGAAGACCTGCTGGTACTCCTTGACCGCCTCGTTCTGGATGGTCCGGAGGATCAGGTGGCGGCTGGAATACCCGTAGGTGCCGGACTCGATGGATCCGATGTCCTTCTCCCGGTCCCCCCGGCAGTCAAACAGTTGGCGCTGGCGCTTGATGATGTTGGCCACCGCGGCATTTTCCGCCGGCAGTTTGGTGATGACGCGGATCCCCACCATGTCGTTCAGGGTGCGGAACGGGTCCGGGAACTTCAGCACGGGAGGTCCGCCCGGCTCGAGCGGTTCTTCCGTCCGGGAAATCTTTTCCTTGAACGATTCCACGGTTTTGGTCCGGCCGGTCACGAACAGCGGGGTAACTTCGGAGTCCTTCAGCATGTCCCGCAGGATCAGCAGGACATCGCGCGTGACCAGCTTCAGGGCAGGGCGGACGCGCTCGTAAATCTCCACGTTGTGCTGCACGGATTCGCGCAGCGGCGCGTCCAGGCTTTCCCAGTGACTCGGCATGCTCCCAGCTTACGGCCGGGCTGTGACAGAACGACGGCGGCAGTAACCTTCAGCGTCCCGCGAGCGTTGAACCCCGCACCACCAGGGAACTTTCCAGGGTCAGGTCCGTCGGCTCCAGCGCCCGTCCTTCCATCAGCCGGCGCAGCTGTTCACCGGCCTTCAGGCCCAGGGGAGTGGCGGGCAGGTGCACGCTGGTGAGGCCGGGGCTGCTGGTGGCGGAGTAGGGAAGGTCGTCGAAGCCGGCCACGGCCAGCTCCTCCGGGATTTTCACCCCTGCCACGCGCGCTTCCTGCAGCACACCGTAGGCGTGCGTATCGGTGGCGCAGACGACGGCGGTGATTCCGTTCCGCTGCCAGTCCGGCCAGGCGTCGGCGAAGGCGGCCGCTGCCGCGCCGACGTCGATGGTTGTGCTCCGCACGTCGGCGGAATCCACCGCCATGCCGCGCGCTGCCGCCTCGGACAGGAAGGCGTCGCGGCGGAGGGTGAAGGTGGTGGTCCCGGTAACGCTGTCCAGGTAGGCCACCCGCCGGTGCCCGGCGCCCGCAAGATGCGCGGCCAGTTCCCGCGCTCCAGAGGCTACGTCCAGGTTCACGGCCGGCGCGAACGACTCCATCCCGGGTGCGTCCAGCAGCACCAGGGGCCCGGCCACGGACAGGTCCTCGAGGAAGTCGGCGTTCGGGGCGTCAACCAGGAGCCCGGCCGGGCGCAGGGACATCAGCTTGCGGACGTCGGCTGCCTTCGGAAACTCGCCCGAGTCCGTGACGGACAGCAGCAGCTGGTAGCTGGGGCCCAGCGATTCGCGGACCCCGGCGATGACCTTGGCGAAAAACGGGTTGGAAATGTCCGGGGCCACCAGGATCACGATGGAACTGACGCCCCTGGCCAGGGAGCTGCCGATGCCGTCCACCACGTAGCCCAGCTCGGCAATGGCGTCCCGCACCCGGGAAATGTTGTCCTCGGAAACGCGGCCTGCGGTCTTGCCGTTGGCCACCAGTGACACAGTGGCCACCGAGACCCCGGCGCGCTCGGCAACCATGGCGGCCGTGATCCGCCGATGGCGCGCCGGCTGCTGCACCTGTTCCGCGGATTCCATACCTCGATCGTAGTAGCATCACAACATTTTCAGGCACCGCATGGCATCAAGCGTTTGACGTGCGCGACGTTAAGCGTTTGACGTGACCGCCGAAACAGTGTCATGATCACTCCGGAATGCTGAGCCTCCTGCCACCCCAGGCAGGACCCCAATGACGTGGAGAACCATCGTGGAACCAAATCCCCAGCCCGCAAGCCAGGCCGGACGCACCAAAATCATCCTGGACTGCGACCCCGGGCACGACGATGCCGTGGCGCTGCTGCTCGCGCACGGCAACCCCGCCATCGACCTGCTGGCCGTCACCACGGTGGTGGGCAACCAGACCCTGGAAAAGGTAACCCGCAACGCCCTGGCCGTCGGCACCATCGCCGGCATCACCGGCGTCCCCTTCGCCGCCGGCTGCGGCCGCCCCTTGGTCCGCAGCATCGAAACCGCGCCGGACATCCACGGCGAGTCCGGCATGGACGGCCCCGCCCTCCCCGAGTCCACCATCGAACTGGACCCGCGCCACGCCGTCGACCTCATCATTGACACCGTGATGGCGCACGAGCCGGGCACCGTCACCCTGGTTCCCACCGCCGGCCTCACCAACATCGCCCTGGCCGCCCGCAAGGAACCCCGCATCGTGGAACGCGTCAAGGAAGTTGTGCTCATGGGCGGCGGCTACCACGTGGGCAACTGGAGCGCGGTGGCCGAGTTCAACATCATCATCGACCCCGAGGCCGCCCACATCGTCTTCAATGAAAAATGGCCGGTGGTGATGGTGGGCCTCGACCTGACCCACCAGGCGCTGGCCACCCCGGACGTCGTCGAAAAGATCGCGGCCATCGGCACCAAACCCGCACAGTTCGTCACGGAACTGATGGACTTCTTCGCCCACACCTACAAGGACGCCCAAGGCTTTGACTTCCCGCCCGTGCATGATCCGTGCGCCGTGGCCTACGTCATCGATCCCAGCATCGTCAGCACCCGCAAGGTGCCGGTGAACATCGAACTGCAGGGCACCCTGACCCTGGGCATGACGGTGGCGGACTTCCGCGCCCCGGCGCCGGCGGACTGCCACACCAGCGTTGCCGTTGACCTCGACCACAAGAAGTTCTGGGACCTGGTCACCGATGCGCTGGTCCGGATTGGCGAGCCGTCCGACGCCGACAGCCGCGAAGGCGCGGCCCTCACCGCCGGAGGGGTCAAGTAGATGACTGCCACGATCACCGCACCCAAGACCGGCCGCGGCAATGTCACCGCGCTGATGATCGCCCTGCTGGCAGCCTGCGTGGCCTTCCAGCTCAACGCCTCCATGCTCAGCCCCGCCCTGGTCACCATGGGCGAAGAACTTAAAACGGACCAGGCCGTCATCGGGCTGTCGCAGACCTGGTTCTTCACGGCCGCCGCCCTGTTCTCCCTGTTCCTGCCCCGCCTGAGCGACATCATCGGCCGCAAGAAGGTCCTGCTGGGCATGATGCTGCTGATGGCCGCCGGCTCCGTCATCGCAGCCCTGGCAACGGATGTGACCTGGCTGTTCGTGGGCCGCATCATCCAGGGCGTCAGCGGGCCCACCGTCCCGCTCTGCCTGATCATGCTGCGCTCCGCCGTCAGCAACCCCCGTAAATACGGGACCCTGATGGGCCTCATCACCGCCGTGAACGGCGGCGTGGCCGGCGTCGATTCCTTTGTGGGCGGCTACTTCGCGGAGCACTACGGCTTCCGCAGCATCTTCTGGCTCATGGTGGTCCTTGCTGTTGTGGCCACCGCGCTGATCGCCTTCCTCGCCGCCGAGAGCAAGCCGGCGGCCGGCACCACCATGGACTGGCGCGGTGTGTTCTTCATCGTGGTGGCCGTGGGCGCCCTGCTGACAGCTCTTAACGAAGGCTCCAAGCTGGTAGGCGCCTTCTCCTCCGGAACCCTCGTACTGAGCCTCGCACTCGTGGCCGTTTCCGCCGTCGCGTTCCTCGCCTTCTGGCGGACGGAAAAGCGGGCCAGCCAGCCGATGGTGGAAACGGTGCACCTGCGCCAGCGTGCCACCTGGGCGCCGCTGCTCACCACCACCCTCACCATGACAGGCATCTTCGCCGTGATCAACGGCATCGTCCCCGCCTACGTCCAGGCCGCCGAGCCCGGCTTCGGCATCGGCCCCACGGAGATGTCGCTGATTATCCTCACCCCGTACGCGCTGCTCGGCTGGCTCGTCGGCCCGCTGAGCGGCAAGCTGGCACCCGTCCTCGGCTACACCAAAGTGCTGCGCATCGGACTCCTCGGGAGTGTTGCCGCGCTCGCCATCATCGCGTTCCTCGGTCTCAACAGCCTGCCCCTGATGATCGCCGGCACGGTCTTGCTGGGCATCATGTACGCCGGTACGGTCAACATCATGCTCAATGGACTCGGCGTTGTCCTCTCGCCCGCAGGCAACCCCGGCTTCCTGCCCGGCATGAACGCCGGCGCCTTCAACCTGGGCGCAGGCCTGAGCTTCCTGATCCTGCCCGCCGTGCTGGTGGCGACGTCGGCGCTCGGTGACGCGCAGGCTTCCTACCTGACCGTTGTGGTGGTGGGCCTGGCCCTGACCGTGGCCGCGTTCGCCGCCTCGCTGCTGATCCCCAAGCCGGTCGAGGCCGAGGTGGCTGAATGAGCGGCGGAACCACCGGCGCCGGAAAGTCCGGCCGGATCGTCGTCGTCGGCTCCCTGAACGCGGACCTGACCATCTACTGCGAACGCCTCCCGCTGCCCGGCGAGACGGTGCACGGCAACGGCTTCGCCGTGAACCCGGGCGGCAAGAGCGCCAACCAGGCCGTCGCCGCGGGCAGGCTGGGCGGCCGGGTCAGCCTCGTCGGTGCCGTGGGGGAGGACCCCAACGGCGACATGCTGCTCGCCTCGGTTGCCGGGGCGGGTGTGGACGTGGGACACGTCCGGACGTCCAGCGAGCCCACGGGCGTCGCGGTCATCGCCGTGGATTCACGCGGCGAGAACAACATCATCATCTCGGCCGGGGCCAACGGCACCCTCTCCCCGGCCGACGTCGCCGAGGCAGGCGACGTCCTGGACGGCGCCGCCGTCGTCAGCCTCTGCCTTGAAGTCGCCATGGAAACGGTGGTGGCAGCCGCGCAGGCAGGGCACGACGCCGGCGCTACAGTCCTGTTGAACCTCTCGCCGTACGCGGAGGTCCCCGCCGTCCTGGCCGGGCTCGCCGATGTCCTGCTGGTGAACGCGCACGAGGCAGCGCTGTTCCTGGGCGGCGGGGCGTCCGTGCCGGGCGCTGAGGCCCCCGCCGCAGAGTGGGACGGCGTGCGGGAACGGTTCGCGGAGCGGGGGATCCGGCAGGTGCTGGTGACGCTGGGTTCGCAGGGCTCCGTGGTGCTGGACTCGCTGGCCGGGCCTGGCGCCCGCGTGACGTTCATTAAGCCCACGAAGGTGGACGCGGTGGACACCACGGGGGCCGGAGATGCCTTCACCGGCGCGGTTGCCGTGCGGCTGGCCGCAGGGGATGCGCTTGCGGATGCTGCCGCCTTCGCTTCCGTGGCCGCGGCCCTGGCCACCACCCGGAAAGGCACGCAGGCAGCGTACCCGGAAGTAACCGACGTCGAACGGCGCCTGCTGGGCAGTCACGGCCCTTAACAGTTACAGGCCGGGCAAGTAATTAAGATAGCCTTACCTTGCCAAATTGCCGTGCGGTCCCGGAGCCGCCCCCTGAGAAGAGCCCCAACGTGCCCACTCGACGCTTACTCGCTGCCGCCGCAGGCCTGACAGTACTGGCATCCGCCCTGACCGGTTGCGGCATCATCGGTGGACAGCCTGCCGACCTGCAGATCTACTCAGCCCGTCACTATGATCTGGAGGGTGCGTTCGGGCAGTTCACGGACGAAACGGGCATCACCGTGGAGTTCATCAGTGGTGACGACGCAGAACTTCTCGAGCGCCTGAAAGCCGAGGGGGAAGACTCCCCGGCGGACGTTTTTATGACGGTGGACGCCGGCAACCTGTGGAATGCGGCGCGCCAGGATGAGCTCGCCGCCATTGATTCAGCCGCCCTCAATGAAGCAGTCCCGGAGGACCTCCGTGACGCGCAGGGGCGCTGGTTCGGGCTGGCCATGCGGGCACGCACCGTCACCTATAACCCCCAGAACGTGGATTCCGCTGACTTCGACGCGGCGGACACCTACGCCGGGCTGACGGACCCGAAGTGGAAGGGGCGGCTGTGCATGCGTGACGCCACCTCGTCCTACACCCAGTCCCTCGTCGCGAGCCTGATCGACCTGCACGGCCGGGAGAAGGCCCTGGAGATTGCCAAGGGCTGGGTGGCCAACGACGTTCAGATCATGAGCAACGACGTACTGCTGCTTGAGGCGATCGACGCCGGCACCTGCGACGTGGGGATCAACAACCATTACTACCTGGCCCGGACGCTGGAGGACAAACCCGATTTCAAGGTGGACCTCTACTGGGCAAGCCAGGAGGGCGCCGGAACGCACGTCAACATTTCCGGCGCGGGCGTGGTGGAAGGCTCCGACAACGCCGGGGACGCGCAGCGGCTCATTGAGTGGCTCGCCACGAAGGGCCAGAACGCCTTCGTCGACGCGAACCACGAGTTCCCGGTCAACCCGGCAGCCAAACCCGAGCCGGTGATTGCGGGCTTTGGTGACTTCAAGCGGATGCCGCTGAACGCCGAAGCCTACGGCGACCTCAACGCCGCGGCCGTGGACCTGCTCGCCGAGGCCGGATACAAGTGACCGAAACGGCGGTCCTCGCTGAAGCGGGGACGCCGAAACGCCGTCCCCGCCGGACGGCCGGTGCCGGGCGCCCGGCGTGGTCCGCACTCGTGGTCCTGGTGGCCGTGGTGGTTGCCACCCCCGTGTTCGCCGTGGTTGTTGATGGCCTGGGCAGCGTGGGCGATACCGCACCGCCGCGGGGACTTTCCGGCATGGTGCTCACCACCCTGCTCCTGATGCTGGGAGTGGCAGCGGGTTCACTCCTGGTGGGCGGCGGCCTGGCATGGCTCGTCACCGCCTACCGCTTTCCGCTGCGCAATGTCTTTGCCTGGCTGCTGGTCCTGCCGCTGGCCGTACCCGCCTACATCCTGGGCTTCGTCTTCCTCTCCGTGTTCGACGTCTCCGGGCCGGTGCAGACCGCCCTGCGTGCCGTACTGGGGCCGGACGTCTGGGTCCCCGACGTCCGGTCGCTGCCGGGCGCGGTGCTGGTGATGTCGCTGTCCCTCTACCCCTACGTCTACCTCCTGGCGCGCACCGCGCTCAGTGAGCACGCATCCGGCACGTACGACGCAGCCCGGACCCTCGGTGCAGGGCGGGGGCGCGCACTCCGGCGGGTCCTGCTGCCGCTCGCCAGGCCGTCGCTGGCCGCCGGCATGGCCCTGGTGATGATGGAGACGCTCACCGATTTCGCGACGGTGCAGTACTTCAACGTCCAGACCGTTTCCGTGGGTGTCTACCTGGTCTGGAAGGGCACCTTCAACTTCCACGCCGCAACCCAGCTGGCCGTCCTGGTCCTGCTGTTCGCCGTTGCCGTCCTGGCGGGGGAGCGGGCCCTGCGCGGCCGGGCACGCTATCACCGGCAGGGCGGAAGGGGACAGGGCCTGCAGCCGACCACACTGCACGGCGGCCGCGGCTGGGCTGCCGCCGCTCTGTGCACCGCTGCCGTCAGCACAGGCTTCCTGATCCCCGTCCTCCAGCTGCTGGGCTGGGCCGTGGGCGGGGCCGTCAAAAACCCCGGCTTCCTCGCGGATCCGCGCTTCGGCGAGTACATCCTCAACACCCTCCTGGTCGCGGCAGCTACCGCTGCGGCCTGCGTGTTCCTCTCCGTGGCAGTGGCACACGGTGTCCGCCTCAGCGGGGGCAGGTTCGTCTCCTCCGCCGCGCAGCTGACAACCTTCGGGTACGCCGTACCGGGCGCAGTGGTGGGCATCGGCGTCCTCATCTCCTTCGCGGCACTGGATGATGCCCTCGAGGCGGCCGGCGTTCCCGGCGGCACCGGGCTGTTGGTCACGGGTTCGGTCCTGGGCATCCTTTACGCCTACGTGATCCGTTTCCTCGCCCCCGCCTACCAGGCCGTCGACGCCAGCTTCGCCAAAATCCCGGCAACCCTCACCTTCTCGGCGCTCAGCCTGGGCGCCGGCCCACGGCGCATCCTGGCGCGGGTCCATGTTCCCCTGGCACGCTCCGGGATTGCCGTGGCCCTGATGCTGGTGGCAATCGACGCCGTCAAGGAACTGCCCATCGTGTTGCTGCTCCGGCCCTTCGGCTTCACCACGGCGTCCGTCTGGGTCTACGAACTTGCCCGCGAAAACTTCTGGGAAAAGGCGTCGCTGCCCGCACTGGTGATCGTCGCGGCCGCCGTCCTCCCCGTACTGGTCCTCGTCAGGCAAGCCCGCCGCAATGAAACACCTGGAAAGGCCTCGGCATGACCATTCGTGTGGCACGTGAAAAGCATCCTGCCGGCACGGAGGGTGCTCCGGCAGCGCTCGTCTTCGAAGGCGTCAGCAAAGACTACGGCTCGGCCGTGGGCGTCGATACGCTGGACCTGTCAGTACCGGCCGGCGAGCTGGTGACCGTGATCGGGCCGTCCGGCTGCGGCAAGTCGACCACCCTCCGCCTCGCCGCAGGGTTGGAACGGCCGGACATCGGCACCATCCGGGTGGCCGGGGACGTCGTGGCGGACAAGCGCCGCTTCGTGGAACCTGAGCGGCGCCGGGTAGGGCTCGTCTTCCAGGACTACGCACTGTTTCCGCACATGACCGTGGCGCAGAACGTGGAGTTCGGGCTGGACAGGCTGAGCCGTGGTGAGCGCAAAGCCCGGGCCGGGGAAGTCCTGGACCTGGTACGCCTTGCCCACTTTGCGGGCCGGTACCCGCACGAGCTTTCCGGCGGCGAACAGCAGCGCGTGGCGCTCGCCCGCGCCCTGGCGCCCCGCCCCGCCGTCGTCCTCCTGGATGAGCCGTTCTCAAGCCTGGACGAGTCGCTGCGCGCGCAGGTGCGCCGGGACACCGTGGCAACGCTGCGCGAGGCCGGCACCACCGGCGTCCTCGTCACCCACGACCAGACAGAGGCGCTCTCCGTCGGCACCCGGGTGGTGGTGATGCGCGGCGGGGTCATCGAACAGGCGGACACGCCGGAGAAGGTCTTCGAGCAGCCCGCCACCCGCTTTGTGGCCTCCTTCATGGGCGACGCGGACTTCCTGCCGGCCCATGTGCACCGCGCCCTGCTGACCTGCGAGATCGGCGTCGTTTCCACCGTGCCGGGCTGGGCCAACAGCGAGGCGGACGTGGACGTGGTGCTGCGGCCGCACGAGGTGGCGCTGCGCCCGGACCCCGATTCCCAGGCGCGCGTCTCGGCCGTCGAGTACCACGGGGCCTTTGTCCTTCACTACGTCAGGCTGGCCTCGGGACGCACCGTGCGCTCCTGGCAGCCCCACACCGTCCGCCACCCCGTGGGAACAGCGGTGGCCGTGACCGTAGCGGCAGGGACCACGCCCACGCTGCTGCTGGGCAACCACGCCATCACTTCCCCGCCCCCGGGCAGCTCCCTGCATCAACGGTCGCCCGAGCCCGTCCAGCTAAGTTAGGCCAGTTTTATGTCCACATATATCGCCCCGGTGACGCAATGACCGCGCAGCCAGACCTCGCCCGGGCCGCTTTCACCGACCTCGCCCGCCACGGCGACCGTCCAGCAGTGCTCAGCGCTGACGGCGTCCTGTCCTACCGGGAGCTTGCCTCCCGCGTTGACGACGCCGCCGCCCGCCTGGGAACGGCACGCCGGCTGGTGGTGCTGGCAGCGCAGAACGACCTGGACTCGCTGGTGGCCTACCTCGCAGCCCTGTCCGCCGGCCACGTCCTGTTGCTGGCCCCGGCCGACAAACCGGAGGCCCTCGCGTCCCTCATGCACGCCTATGACCCGGACGTGCTGCTGCGCTCCGGCGACGGCCACGGGGTGCCCGTGCTCGAGGAGCGGCGCAACGGCTCCCGGCATCACCTGCATCCTGAACTGGCGCTGCTGCTCAGCACCTCGGGCTCGACGGGCTCGCCGAAACTGGTGCGCCTCTCCCACACCAACCTCACGGCCAACGCCGAGGCCATCGCCGAGTACCTGGGCATTGGGGCCGATGACAGGGCCGCCACCACGCTGCCCCTGCATTACTGCTACGGCCTGTCAGTTGTGAACAGCCACCTGATCCGCGGGGCAGGGCTGGTGCTCACGGACCTCTCGGTGGTGGACCCCTGTTTCTGGGATCTCTTCCGGGATCGGCAGGCCACCTCCTTCGCGGCCGTTCCCTACACCTTCGACCTCCTGGACCGGGTCGGCTTCGCGGACGAGGACCTGCCGCACCTGCGCTACGTCACCCAGGCCGGCGGGCGGCTGGCGCCGGAGAAGGTGCGCTCCTGGGCGGAAACCGGGCAGCGCCGCGGCTGGGACCTCTTTGTGATGTACGGGGCAACGGAAGCAACGGCCCGGATGGCCTACCTTCCGCCGGACCTTGCCGCCGACCATGCCGACACCATCGGGGTCCCCGTGCCGGGCGGATCCTTCCGCATCGACCCCGTGGAGGACCTGGCAGACGGGGAACTGGTCTACAGCGGCCCCAACGTCATGCTCGGGTACGCCGAGGATCCCGCAGACCTGGCACTGGGCCGGGAAGTCCACGAACTGCGCACCGGCGACCTCGCCCGCCGGCAGCCCAACGGCCTGTATGAGGTGGTGGGGCGGCGCAGCCGGTTCGTGAAGATCGTGGGCCTGCGCGTGGACCTCGGGCAGGTGGAGCGGATCCTTGCCGACATGGGGATCACCGCGGCCGCCGCCGGCACGGACGACCGTCTGGTAATCGCCGTCGAAGGCGGGCACGACGGCGGAATCCTCGCCAAAACCCTGGCCGGCACGCTCGGGCTGCCCCGCGCCGCCGTCGTGATCCATACTGTGGAAGCCCTGCCGCGCCTGGCCACCGGCAAGGTGGACTACCCGGGGGTCCTGGGCCTTGCATCTCCGGAGCCCGCTGCTGCGGGTGCCGCCGGTGCAACCCGCGCCGCCGTTACGGATCACGGGGCAACAGGCACGGCCACTCCCGCAGGTCCAGCCCCCGCCGGCCGCGCCGACGACGTCCGGACCATTTTCGCCGAAGCCCTGGAATGTCCCGTTGTGGGGGACGATGACACGTTCGTCTCCCTTGACGGCGACTCGCTGTCCTACGTGGCAGTCTCCGTGCAGCTGGAACGCGTCCTGGGACAGCTTCCCGCCGACTGGCACCTCTTGCCGGTGCGGGAACTGGGGCGCCGCCGGAAGCCCCGGCGGCGGAGCCCCTTCTCGTTCCTGGAGACCTCGATTGTGCTCCGGGCCGTCGCCATCGTGTGCATCGTGGCCACGCATGTGGAGCTGATCATGTTCCAGACCGCCCACCTGCTCTTCGCGGTGGCCGGCTACAACTTTGCACGGTTCCAGCTGGCCGACCAGCGGGTTACCCGGCTGCGCCGCCAGCTCCGCGGCGTTGCCCGGATAGTGGTGCCTTCCACGGCCTTCATTGCCGTGGCCTACCTCCTCACGGACCACTACACGGTGGCCAACATTTTCCTGCTCAACGCCATGGTGGGGCCCGAGGCGGTGACCACGCAGTGGCATTTCTGGTTCGTCGAACTGCTGGTGTACATCCTGCTGGCCGTGGCAGCGCTCATGGCCGTGCCCTGGGTTGACCGGCTGGAGCGCCGGGCACCTTTTGCCTTCGCACTGGGCATGGTGGCCATCGCGCTGCTGAGCCGGTACGACATCGTGGATCCCGGCCTGCCCAAACCCCCGCCCGTCTTCTGGATCTTCGCGCTCGGCTGGGCGCTCGCGCGGGCCCGCACCCACCTCCACAGGATCACTGTCTCCGCCATCACCCTGGTGACCCTGCCGGGCTTCTTTGGCAGCAGCGTCAGGGATGTCACCGTCGCCGCAGGAATCCTGCTGCTGGCGTGGGTGCCGGCGCTGCCGGTGCCCGCGTTCCTGCGCCGGATCATCGGCTGGCTGGCCGCGGCGTCGCTGTACATCTACCTCACCCACTGGCTGGTCTACCCGCTGCTGCTTCCCGTCCACCCGGTCCTGGCCGTCGTCGGGTCCCTCGTGCTGGGGGTGGGCTACTGGGCCCTGTGCCGGTGGCTGCCCGCTGCAGCCGGGCGGCTCTGGGCCAGGCGGTTCAGTTCAACAGCCAGGCCGCGCCAAGCAGCAGGGGCACCGCTAGAACCGAGGTGATCACCGCCGTCGACTGCGCGAGGCCCTGCCCCACCCGGTAACGGACGGCGTACAGGACCACGTTCTGGCCGGTGGGGAGGATCGCGCACGCGGTGACCACGAACGTGCTGAACGCATCCAGGCGGAACACGAACACGGCCAGCACCCACGCCAGGACGGGCTGGACGGCTGATTTGAGGATCACGGCCACCGTGGTTGGCGCACCGTCGCCGTTGGTGCCGCGGGGCGACAGGCCGTGCAGCGACATGCCGAAAATGATCAACATGAGGGGGACGGTCACCTGGGCGATCAGCGACAGCGGATCCAGGATCAGTTCGGGAACCTGGATACCGACGGCGCTGACAATGATTCCAAGGATGGCCGCCACCGTCACGGGGTTGCGGAAGGGCGTGGCCAGGATGCGCCCGATGGAGGGCTTTTCCGCGTCGGGATCGCTGAGGTCCAGGATGGTCAGGGCGATCGGGGTGATGACGGCGAGCTGGAACAGCATGATGGGCGTGACGTAGGTGGCGCTGCCCAGCACGTAGGACGACAGCGGGACGCCGAGGTTGGTGGAGTTCACGATGCCGGTGGCCAGTGCTCCGATGGTTGTCCTGCGGACGCCCCATCTGGCGATGGCGCCGATGATGGCGAACACGGCCATCATGGCTGCCGCCGTGGCCACCGAGATCAGGCCTGTTGTGCTGAGGACGTCGGAGATGTGCCGCGAGGCGATCAGGGAGAACATCAGGCTGGGCAGCCCCACCAGGAACGTCAGGGTGGAGAGCACCTTTGTGCCGTGCGGGCCCAGGGCATTGGTTTTGCCCAGGATGTAGCCGACCAGCATGACCGCGCCCACCACAAAGAAGCCCTTTAAGACTCCATCCAAGATACTGTCCTCAATGTCGGTCCGCCGTCACTGCGGTGGTTCGTCCCGCCGGGCGACCGAATGGGGAGCCCGCTCCATCAGATGCTATCGGTGGGGGCGGCGCGGTGATCAATCCGGGCCGTCAGTCCGTCGATCCGGTCAAGCGCGGTGCTGAGGCGTTCCACGGCGGACCACAGGTCCTGGTGCTGTTCACGGATCTGCTCAAGGGTGGCGCCCGCGGACCGCAGCGACGCAAGGTCGAAACTGACGTTGGTCCGCGCTCCGGCCACCGCCGCACGCAGGGCCCCGAACGCGACGACGACATCGGCAATGAGCGCAGGGTTGCCGTTGGCAGCCAGCCAGGCCAGGTCATCGACGGCTTCGATGGCGCGCTCGCCGAGCACGGCCGATGACTTGGCGGCGTCGAGCGACGCGCTGTGGATGGCTTCCTCCCGGTCGGGACCCGGATCCAGGCGGAAGGCGGCACCAAAGGCCTGGGACGCCGTCGCATCCTCATCGGCGAGCTGCAGGGCCTCCCGCCGGAGGGCCCGGGCCCGCTCCCGGATCTCCGCCACTTCCGCGGCCTCGTGCTCTTTCGGTTCCGTGTAGCCGGCAACCATGGACGTCAGTGACGCCGCCACGGCAAGCATCAGCCCGGACCCGGCGCCACCGCCCGGGGAACCGGTGGACTGGGCCAGGGCCTCCGTCCATTCATCGACCGTCGAGTCCTGGGTAGTAATAGTTTCCGCAGCATCCATGACAACACCGTGCCCAGAAACGGTCCCGGCCAAACGGGGAAGTCCATTCCGGGGCCTTCGGCGATGCTTACATGATGCCCGTGGGCACCAGCAGGACCCATGCCAGTGCCGGGGCGGTCAGCACCACGGCTCCGGCATAGATCATCAGCTGCTTGTAGACGCGCTGCCTGTCGTTTTCGCGGGCGTTGGCCACTACAAGGGCACCGTCGGTGGAGAAGGGGGAAACGTCGACGACGGTGGCGGCAATGGCGAGTGCTGCCACCGTTCCGGAGGCGCTAAGGGTGCTCGTGGCCAGGAGCGGACCGGCCAGGGGGATGAAGGCGGTGAGCAGCGCCGTCGAGGAGGCGAAGGCCGAGCCGACGCCTATCACGTAGCAAAGGACGAGTGCGATGAGCAGCGGTGCTCCCAGTGCCAGGGCCTGCTCGGCGAGGGTGTCGATGACTCCGACGTGCTGGAGCAGGGAGACGTAGGTGATCATGCCGGCCACCAGCAGGACCGTGGACCAGGAAATGCCGCCGATGAACGTCTGGTGTTCCTTGATGTTGATCAGCGCCAGCAGGAGGCCCGCGGAGAGGGCAACAAATCCAATCGGCATGCGGAAGCCCAACGTGCAGACAAGCATCGCAACGATCAGCACCAGGGTGAGGATCTGCTGGCCGTGCGGCCTGATGGTGCTTGGTACAACCAGGTCGGCGTGCTGGCCCTTTTCGCCGTCCCGGAGGCGGCCCAAGAGGGCGAAGATGACAATTGTCAGGACGGACAGGATGAGGTTGAGGGCGAAGCTGGCCGTGAAGAGGGCACCCTGGGAGATGGGGAAGCCGTTGTCCAGCGCGATGTCATGGACCAGCACGCCCGCCACGGACAGCGGGGAGAAGCCGCCCGCGTGCGCTCCGTTGATGATGAAGGCGCCCATCAGGACGGGATGGATGCGCGACTCGTAGGCGAATCCGATCGCCGCGGGTGCCAGCAGTGCGACGGCGGCAGGGGAGAAGGTGCCCAGCGCCGTCAGCGCCGCGGCCAGCAGGAAGAAGACCCAGGGAAGCACCAGCGTCTTGCCCCGGACAAGGCGGACGCAGGTCTGGACGATGATGTCGATGGTGCCGTTCCGCTGGGCCATGCTGAAGAAGTAGGTGACACCGATGATGGTCAGGACGATGCTGGCAGGGAATTCCGCGAGGATTTCCCGGTCGGTCATCCCCAGCATGAAGTAGCCGATGCCGAAGGATGCCACCAGGCCCATCACACCGATGTTCAGCGGCCATTTGGTGGCCACGATGAACATCACCACGAGGACGACGAGCGGGACGATCTGGGTCGCGGTCATGGTCGGCTCCGAATCCGTGGTGGCCGCCGGGGTGAAAAGGTTCCCTCCCAGCACGATGGCCACCAGACTCAGAAGCGCGAAACCGGCAGCCGCAATCAGTAGGATACGGCGGCGGGGCCGGGGCCCGGGACTGTGCTCCCGGGAATCGCCCTCCGGGGCGGCGGTCTGTTGCTCGGTGCTAATCATGTGGTCTCCTCGTGGATCGGGCCCCCGCTGCAACTGCTGGGGGCGTGCGAAGGAGGCAGGGTGACTGGTTGGCCCCCCTGCCTCCTTCTGGTGCTGTCCCGCCCCGCGCCCGTCCTTCGGGGTTCCTGTTGCGATGGAATGCGGGGTGGGACATGCCTGCCGTGCGTTGCCGGCAGCCAGTGGGGGACCGGATGGAGGCGGTCCCGCCGTGTGGTTGGTTGAGCAGGATGGTCAGTTGAGCCGGTCTGCGCGGACGGCGAGTACGGGGCAGGTGGCGTCCAACAGGATGCGCTGGACGGTGCTTCCCAGGATGAGTTTCCCCACCATGGAGCGGTGCCGCAGGCCGATGACGATCATGTCCACGTTCCGGTCCTGGGCGATCTGGATGACCGCGTCACCGGGGTCTGCGAGGACCGAGGATTCGAGATGCAGTGCCTGCCCTGCTGCCTGCAGCCGGTCTTCGATGTCCTTCAGGTCATTCGCCTCCAGGCCGTGATGGCCGCGGCCAACGTTGACCACAAGGAGGTCTGCTTTCCTGAGCACTGCTTCGGCGATGCCCTGGGTGAGGGCTTCGCGGCCCTCAGGTGCGGGGGCGTAGGCAACGAGAACCGTCATGGTTTTTCTCTTCCGTCGTTTTCGGTGGTGGACATGCTGGTTCCTAGACGAGTGTGTTGAGCCAGCCCTGGGGCAGGTCGATGGGAAGGAGCGACGGGAGTGCGAGGAGCACCACGTACAGCACCGCTGTGTAGACCACCGCCGTCTTGAGCCGGGCCCTTGCGACTATCAGGAGGAAGGCCGGGATGAAGATCGTGACTGCGATCAGGTATCCGAAGGCGGCCGTGAGGGCCAGGAACCCTGTCATCCATAGGAAGGTCTTGAACGCGAACTTCGCGTCAAGGGTCCAGCCTGCCTTCGCGGGCTGTGTGGCAAGGATCCCCTCTGCCTCCTCGGCGATGGTCTGACCTGCCTTAGGGGTCCTGCCGCGAAGCCTTGTCCGGATCTCAATGAAGAGCAGGATGCCGGAGAAGACCAGGCCTCCGATGCTGACCAGTTGGGGCACCAGCCGGGCCTCGGGCGAGAACGACGCCGAGGAAATCTGTGCTGCTGCGAAGGCGGCGGCGAAGATGCCTGCGGCGGCGAGGGACCAGGTGGAGTCCTTCAGCGGGCTTTCGTCATCTTCCGGGCGCTCGTCCCGGTGTCCGTCGTCGAGGTTGGTGTTCCTGCGGGCGCGGATGAACTTGATGAAGGCCCAGAGGATGGGCAGGATGAGGATGGCGAGGAAGACCAGCACGCCGGGGCGGGCCATCCAGTCCAGTCCGTTGTAGAGGCTGTCGGTGAGGAAGTAGTAGCGTTCCAGCGGGATTGCCAGGACGAACCCGATGAGGAACGGCGCCCTGGGGAATCCGGTGGACTTCAGTAGCCAGCCGAAAACGCCGAGGATGATCATCACCCAGAGGTCGCCGAGCTGGCCGCCCTCCTGGAAGGAGCCGAGCAGCATAACGGCCACGAGGCCTGCAGCCAGGACGGCGAAGGGGACCTTGGTGAGCTTGGCGAGCTGCTTGACGCTGAGGAAGCAGAACAGGGCCCCGAGGATGGAAGCAATCGCGAAGGACCACACGATGAGGTACATCAGGTCCAGGTGTTCGGTGATGATGGACGGGCCCGGCTGGATTCCGTACGTGAGCAGCATGCCCAGGAGCATTGCCGAGGGGACGCCGCCGGGGATGCCGAACAGAAGGGTGGGGATGAGGTCGCCGGCTTCGACGGAGTTGTTGGCGCTTTCGGGGCCGACGATGCCGCGGGGGTCGCCCTTGCCGAACTGGCGCTTGTCCTTGGCGGTTGCAACGGCCTGGCCGTAGGCCAGCCATGTTCCGGCGGTGGCGCCGACGCCGGGCAGCACGCCTGCCCAGATGCCGATGAGGGCGCCTCGAATGACCTGTGTCCAGTGGGACAGCCATTCCCGGATGCCCTTGCCCCAGCCTCCGCCAACGGTGATGTTCTCCGTCTGGCCGCGGCGCTGGCTCGCCCGTGAGGCGATTTCGGCCAGGCCGAAGATGCCCAGGGCCACGGCTACCAGTGACAGTCCGTCGCCGAGGAACAGGCTGCCGAAGGTGAAGCGTTCCTCGGCCGTTGTGGGTGAGGTGCCCACCATGCCGAGGACCAGGCCGAGGAGGCCTGCGGAGATGCCCTTGATGATGTTGCCGCGGGAGAGCACGGCGGCGAGGGCTACGCCGAGGACTGTCAGCATGAACAGTTCCGGGCTTGCGAAGGACAGCACGAGGGGCCGGGCGAGGGGTATGGCGAGCGTGAGGCCGACGGCGCCGATGATGCCGCCTGCCATGGAGGACAGGAACGCAAGCGTCAGTGCCCTGGCGGCCTGCCCTTTTTTGGCCATGGAGTAGCCGTCGAGCATTGTCACGCTGGCTGAGGCGGAGCCGGGGGCACCAAGCAGCACGGCCGAGACCGTGTCTGACGTGTGGACCACGGCGAGTGCGCCGATGAGGAGTGCCAGGGCCTGTGGCGGTTCCATGCCGAAGGTGATGGGCAGGAGGATGGCGACGGCGCCGGTGCCGCCGAGGCCGGGGATGAGGCCCATGATGAGGCCGGCGACTGTGCCGATCAGGAGCATGATGAGCAGGGACGGGTCAGCGAGTGATGCCAGCGCTGCCATAGCGGAGTCAAGCATGATGGTCCTTATTCAACGTGGATGTTGTAGGTGCTCTCGAGCAAGTCCTTGACGTAGGACCTGACGGAGCTGCTGACGGTGTAGGCGTCCCTGACGCGGTTGGCCATGTCCGCGTCCGCTACCAGGGGGTAGCCGCCCAGGACTTTCGCTGCCTTTGCCTGGAAGCCCTGGTCGGCGCCGAGCTTTTCGTTTGATTCACGCAGCAGCGTGATGGCCTTCTCGGGCGTGTCCTTGGGGACCCAAAGGCCCTTTTGATAGGTGTACGTCAGGCCGAGCAGGGTCTTGTACGCCTCGAACTTTTCCCCTGAGGGCTTCTTGCCGTGCAGCTGCTCGTACGCTTCCACGACCGTGGGCACATCCGGGAAGTTGGGGTCCCGGACGACGTTGCCCGAGCCGTCCAGCTGCCCGAAGGACATCAGCACGGTGGCTTTGCCCTCCTTGGCGATGCCCTCCACGGCGGAGCCGTAGGCGGAGGTGGTCTGGTAATCCAGGTCGATCTCTCCCCGCTGCAGTGCCAGGTTGACCGGGCCGCGGCCTTCGAAGCCGAAGGTGGAGGTCACGTCCGCTTCGAGCAGATCGAAGGCGACGAGGGTGGTGATGTCCAGCCCGGTGGCGCTGATGCCTCCGAATTCGAGGGGCTTGTCCCTGTTGATGAGGTCGCCGATGCCGTTGACGCCGGCTTCCGTCCGGGCGTAGATGACGCCGCCGGTGCCGTTGACCACCACGGGTTTCAGGTCCTCGAACGAGTACTTCACGGCCGAGCGGCCCAGGACCCACGGAACCACGGTGGACGCGGTGCCCACCAGGATCTCGGTGCCGTCGGTCTTTGCCGAGCGGGCGAACTTGTTGGTGCCCGAGATGCCCTCGCCGCCGGGTTCGTTGACGGGCGCGAAACCGGGGCGGCCCGGGATGTAGTTGGTCAGTTCCGTACCGATGAAGCGGGCCCAGGTGTCGGTGCCGCCGCCGGAGGCCAGGGGAATCAGGAATTCAACGGTTTCGCCGCTGTAGTTCCCGTCTTCGGTGCTGGAGGGCGGGTTCAGGAGCCCTTCGCCCAGCACGGTTGTTGCCAGGCCAAGAACGGCGAAGGAGGCTACTGCTCCCAGCACCATGCGGCGGCTGTGCTTGGCCGGTTCGGGCTGTTCCGGGGCCGCTGTTTCCTGGAGGCCTTCGGGGGGTTCCAGGGAAGACTTTTGACTCGTCATTGAGGGGTCCTTAATCATGTGCCGTGTCAGCTGTGGGGGCAGCCGGAGGGGGCGTGCTTGTAATGGGGCGCTTTACCAGGTGTCCGGCAGCAGGAGTTCCGCGTCGGCAAGCCGCCGGGCACTGCGCAGCGCACCGACAACGGGGACCCCGTCCCTGGCTTCAGACCAGGTCTGGACCAGGCCGGCAGGGGTCCGCAGGGTGACGCCCTCTGAAACGTCACTGGAAATGAGGTTCGCCGCCACGGTTCCGGTGTGCTGGGCCGCCATGGTCAGAGCAACGCTGCCCGTGATGGCAAGGGCCGGGTGGAGGCGGCCCATGGACAGCATGCGGACCACCAGGTCCGCTTCGTCGGACTGCCCGGCCCTGGCCACGAGGGCCAGTTTGGGAATGGCGCGTTCGGCTTCCGCCCGGCTTCCGGCCAGTCCCATCTGCACCGCAGCGTCTCGGCGCATGTCATCGAGATGCACCAGCAGTTCGGTCCGCGAGTCGATCTCTGCTGCCGTTTCGTGGCCGGTCAGGCCCACGGATTCGGCTTCCACGATGACAACGGGAGCGCCGGCGTCGATAAGCGTTGCCGGCACCTGCCTGCCGTCAAAGGTGACCTTGTCCATTGGCTCCCCGGAGGGGAAGAGCTTTCCCGTTGTCCGTCCGGCGGGGTCGAAGAAGCCCATTCCCACCGGCATGCCCGGGAACGGTACACCGGGGATGACCTGGTCGCCGGAGTAACCCAGTTCGCCGCCGGGTGTATCGACCTTTTGCAGGATGAGTTGGTTGGTGTTGGTGTTCAGGGTGCGGACCAGCGTGGTCTCAGGACCCGCTTCCACCCAGCCGCGTTCGATGGCATACGGGGCGACGACGGCCGAGCAGTTGCCGCAGTTGCTGCCCCAGTCGACGCGCTGTTCCTCGATGCCCACCTGGGCGAAGGTGTAATCCACATCCGCTTCATCGGAGAGCGAGCGGGACAGGATGACGGCCTTGCTGGTGGTCGATGTACCGCCGCCAACACCATCGATCTGGCGGTTGTCCGGGCTCCCGTAGAGCCGCAGGAGGACCTCATCCACGGTCTTCCCCGGGACCTGCAGGCTGTCCCATTCGAAGACCCAGCACTTGCTGGTTCCGCCACGCATCCAAGCGGCAGGGATCTTTACCATGATTGCTTTCACACCTTTCCCGGCGCCGGAATACGGGCGATCTGCCCTGTCGGCTAACCCAGTGTGATGCCCATCGCAGATGAATTACAAACGCTAAAAACTGCATATCCCTGCACTTTTACTTCATTCGAAGCACCCTGAAACTACGCGTCAGTAACGTGGACTGGGTCTTTTGGGGCGGGGACCGCGACGGCACCCCGCGCCGCGCCGCGCTGGATGAAGTAAGTGGCTAAAATTGTTAGGGGGGTATAACGAAAACTTCAAGGAAGGCCGCCATGCTGAACGTTCGGAGACTGGAACTGTTGCTGGATGTTGTGGAGCTCGGTTCGATCACTGCCGCGGCAGAGAAGCACGTCTATTCCCCCTCCGGCGTTTCGCAGCAGCTCCGGCGCCTCGAGGCCGAGGTGGGGCAGCCCCTCCTGCAGCGGCAGGCCAGGGGAATGGTGCCCACGGACGCAGGCCACGTCCTGACGGCCCACACACGAAGAATCCTCCGCCAGATGGCAGCGGCGGAAGCGGACCTTGCCGAGATCGCGGGGCTGAACCGGGGCAGCCTCACCATGGGGACGTTTCCCACCCTGGGTGGTTCGTTCCTGCCGTTGGTCATCAGCAGGTTCAAGGCGCAGTACCCGGCGATCACCCTGCACGTGCGCAGCAGCCGCTTTGATGACCTCATTGAGATGCTGGAAAACGGGCAAGTGGGGATGTCCCTGCTCTGGGACTACGAATGGAACCGCCTGAGCCCGGAAAACTTCGCCCTGACAACCGTCTTCGAAGATGCCACAGCCCTCATCGTGGGCAAGGACCACAGGCTCGCCCGCCGCAAGCAGGTGGACATGGCGGACCTGGCGAATGAGGAGTGGATTGTCCGGGAAGAGGAGCACCCGGTGGTCGAGGTGCTCCACCGCAGCGCCCAGGCTGCAGGATTTTCACCGCGGATTTCCTTCCATGCCAATGACTACCAGGAGGCCCAGGCCATGGTCAGCGTGGGCCTGGGTATCGCCCTTGCCCCACGGACGGCTGTAGTGAACAAGCACCCAGGTGTCAGCATCGTCTCGCTGGGCTCGAGTGCCCCCTCCCGCCGGGTGCTCCTGGCACACCGGCATGACAGGGTCAGGGCGGCGGCCGAGATCGCCTTCCAGACGACGCTGCTGGAGGTAGCCAAAGACAAGAGTGTCGACTTCCGGTGACGGGAACGGAACGGTCAGGGGAACCTACCCATCAGTTTGATGGCGCCCCTGACGAGCCGGGCGTACCGCTCGTTGGTCATTCCGGGCGGCGTGCCAACGGGGAGCAGCCGTTGCACGGCGACGGTCTGGGCTTCGGTGTATTTCAGGATGCCTGCCCGGCCGTGCCGCCGCCCCGCCCCGGAATCCTTCATCCCGCCCATGGATGCATCATGGGACGCCCATGCGGCCGAGTACCCGTCATTGACGTTGACTGTTCCTGCCAGCAGGCGCCGTCCCACGCCAACTCCGCGACGGGCAGACCAAACACTCGCGTTCAGTCCGTAGGGGGAGTCATTGGCGAGGGCCACCGCCTCGTCGTCGTCCTCCACCCGGTACACGGCCACCACGGGTCCGAACGTTTCCTCCCGCGCCACCAGCATGTCGCCGGTCACGTCTGCGAGGATGGTGGGCTCGTAAAACAGCGGCCCCAGATCTGGCCTGCCCCGGCCGCCGGTGATGAGCCGGGCGCCTTTGGCCAGGGCCTCCTGGACATGGCCGTTCACCCTCTCCAGTTGTTTCCGGCCAGTGAGTGGCCCCATGTCGATGTCCCAGCCAGGCCCCGCACCAAGTCGCAATGCCTCAACCTGCCCGGTGAAGGTGGCGAGGAACTGCCCATAAACCGCGCGATGCACGTAGATCCGCTCGATGCTGATGCAGAGCTGCCCGGAGTTGGAAAAACAGGCCTGCGCGGCGCCCCGGGCGGCCCTGCCGATATCCGCATCGTCGAGGACCAGCAGGGCGTTCTTGCCGCCAAGCTCTGCGGAAAAACCGATGAGCCGGTCCGCGCACTGCTTGCCCACGATCCTGCCGGTTTCCGAGGACCCGGTGAACATCAGGAAGTCCACCCCGCCAATGATCGCCGGCCCCAATGACGTTCCGTCTCCGGTGACGATCTGGAACACGTCCTCCGGCAACCCCGCCTCCCGCAGCAGCTCCAAGGCTAGGAGTGCGGAAAACGGGGTCTGCGAATCGGGTTTGAGGACAACGCCGTTGCCGGCCAACAGGGCGGGAATGGCGTCCGAGACGGCGAGCGTCAGGGGATAGTTCCACGGGCTGATGATGCCCACCACGCCCTTGGGGACCCGGTATTCTACGGTCCGTGTCAGGCCGGGCGCCGCGCCCCTGCGTCGGGCGGGGCGCAGGTGACGCTCGGCCGTCCGTACGTAGTAGGCGGCGGTGAGGGCGGCGTCCGCGAGTTCCTCGAACGCGTTCAGCCGGGACTTGCCGCTTTCAGCCTGGACCAGGTCCAGGATCTGCGCCTCCTGCCGGAGCAGCAGCCTGTGGAAACGCGCGACGACGGCGCGGCGCTCCCTGATGGAAACAGCGGCCCAGGTCCGCTGGCCCGCGCGGACGCGGGCAACAGCATTTTTGACGTCGGACGGGGTACAGGCAGGAACCTCACCCACAAGGCTCCCGTCCATCGGGGAATAGGACGCCCGCACCGGGCTGCCGGCCGCGCTGGCCACGAGGTTGGAAAGGCGGGACAGGCTTGCAGGAGCCACCGGCTTCCAGCCCGTTCCAGCCGACGTCGGGCCGGGCATGTCAGCTGCCCGGCGGCTGGTATTTGATGTCTGCCGCTTTCTGCAGGGCTTCCATTGTTTCCTCCACGCTCATCAGCACCGTGGTTTCGAGTGAGCTGAGCGCTCCGCCGCCGCTGATGGCGAGGGCTACGGCGGCCATGGAGACGTTGTCCGGGGCTTCCCAGAGGTTGTAGCCGTCGTGGCTGCCGAAGGCGTACCAGAATCCGTGCAGTTTCCCTCCAACAGATTCGATGTATGCCTGCGCGGCCGTTCGCCGGTCCTCGGGGTTGTTGATCAGCCGGCTCCAGGTCTCCGGTGTGTAGCTGAACTTCGATAGATAGAGCGGCATTGTTCTGATCCTTTTCGTCCGTGCTGGAGGTGCGGATCCACCCAGAATGGCAGTGCCGGGCCCTGACGGCAACGGCGGGCCGGGTCCTGCACGGTACGCTCGGCACATGGTCCAGCGGCACAGGTATGGCTACGGTGACGACCCCAGCCAGTGGGGCGAGCTTTTCCTGCCGGAGGTGCCCGGGGGCGGGAGGCACCAGGGTGTGGTGGTGGTGATCCACGGCGGATACTGGCGCTCGACGTACGGTGCGGAACTGGGGGAGCCGATTGCCCTGGACCTTGCCAGCCACGGCATGGCGGCCTGGAACCTGGAGTACCGGAGGGCCGGAAACGGCGGGGGCTGGCCGCACACCTTCCAGGACGTGCTGGCGGGGATCGACAAACTCCGCGACCTTGCCGGCCGGCATGCGCTGGACCTGCGAAAGGTTGTCGCCCTGGGGCACTCCGCCGGGGGCCACCTGGCGGTGTGGGCGGCAGGACGGGACCGGCTGGGCCGGCTGGGGCTGGAGGCCGAACAGCGCGAAGTCGTGGCCACAGCCGACGGCGTCCGCCTCACCGGAGTGGTGAGCCAGTCCGGTGTCCTTAATCTGGCGGAAGCTGAAAGGCTCAACCTCAGCAACGGTGCCGTGGCCAACTTACTGGGCGGGCCGTCGTCGGACGTTCCGGGACGGCACCGGTACGCGGATCCGACGGCTGCGCTGCCGCTGGACGTCCCCGTCTACGCCGTGCACACGACCGAGGACGAGGACGTACCGTTCGGCATGTCCGCAACGTACGTTGAGGCAAGCCGCGGCGGAAAGGTGCCCGCGCAGCTGGTGACGGTACCCGGGGACCACTTCGCGCTCATCAACCCCGACGATGCGGCCTACGTGAAGTGCCGGGAGCTGGTCGAGGAGCTGCTCGCCTAGAAGGCAAAACGGCTGCCGGCACCCTGACGCAGGGGCAGCGCATCAGCCACCCGCGTAAGGGCTGGGATTACCGTCATCGTGCTTAGCAACGTGCCGGCCAGCCGCTCCTCTGGCAGAGTATGAGCATGCTCACAGTTATTGGCGAAGGCCTCGTCGACGTTGTCCAGCGCGCCTCCGGAATCGAAGCGCACGTGGGCGGCAGCCCCCTCAACGTGGCGGTGGGCCTGGCCCGCCTGGACCACCCCGTGCAGTTCATCGGCCGGTACGGCCGCGACGCGTACGGCGACTCGGTGGCGGCGCACCTGCGCGCCAGTTCCGTGATGCTGCCGCTGGGCCCGGACGAACTGCCCACCAGCGTGGCCACCGCCCTGATCGACGACGACGGCGCCGCCACCTACACATTCGACCTCACCTGGCAGCTTCCCGGCATCGCTGACCGGCTCGCCTTTATGCTGCAGGGCACCACCCTGCTGCACACCGGCTCCATCGCCACAATGCTGGCGCCGGGCGCCACCGACGTGCTCGCCGCCGTCGAATATGCCCACCCGCGCGCCACCATCAGCTTCGACCCCAACTGCCGGCCCAGCATCATCACCGATGTGGCCTACGCGCGGCGCCACGCGGAGAAGTTCGTGTCCCTGGCGGACGTGGTGAAGGCGTCCGACGAGGACCTGGCCTGGCTGTACCCGGACATGGACGTGCTGGACGCCGCGCGCCGCTGGCTGACCCTGGGCGGCGCGGAAGGGCCGGCCATGGTGGTGGTCACGCGCGGCGCGGACGGGCCGTGGGGAATCACCCGGGCCGGCGAGGCCAAGGCGGATGCGCCAAAGGTTGAGGTGGCGGACACCGTGGGTGCCGGGGATTCGTTTATGGCGGCGCTCCTGTCCGGCCTGGTGGACCGCGGCCTGGACGGTGCGCAGAACCGCAAGGACCTCCGGGAACTTCCCGCCGAAGGCCTCGCCGAACTCCTGGCCCACGCGGCGCGGGCTGCTGCTGTCACGGTCTCGCGTCCCGGTGCCAACCCGCCCACGCGGGCCGAGCTGAACGGGGCGCCCGGGGAGGGTTAGGCAGAATACTCACAAACTTAGGTGTGAAACCGACATAATGCTGTTACGCTGGTTTTGCACCTAGAGAGAGTGAGCAACGATGCTTCTCGAAAGAGACCTCATCCAGTCCGTCGGCTTCCGCAACGTCACCGAGGGCGGACGCGTGACCGGCTTCCAGTTCCGGGTCCGGATGCCTTCATACCGCGGCATGGCCGCGTCCCTCATCGACGGCATCGCCGTCCGGGTAGGCAACCTCGCCGACGTCGGACCCGACGTTCCGCTGTGGACCCTGGGCGGGCGGACCTACACCCTGCAGCAGCTCTGGGAGAGCGACGGCGTCCGCTGGCCCCTTGAGGGGGCGGCAGTGGTCACCGTTCCGCTCGACGGGGGCCTGCCGCAGGGCGTCCATGACATCAGCATCGAATTGCGGCTGCGGATGTCCTACATCCCGGTTGAGCACCAGCCCACCACCCACCGGGTCAGCCGGAAAGTAACGCTGGCGCCGGAAGGCGGCGACGGTACCTTCCGCTACGGCGTTTCCCTTTACAGCTTCATGGGCGATTACGGCACCGTGATGGACCTGGAAACCGCGTTGGCGGCCGTGGCGGACGTGGGCGCCACCGGCGTCGAGATCCTGGGCGAAGGCCACGTGCCCGGCTACCCCGAACCCACCCCGGCATGGATCGACAACTGGTTCAGCCTGCTCGAGAAGTACTCCCTGGAGCCCACGAACTACGGCTCCTGGATAGATACCCGGCTGCACCCGGGGCGGAGCATGACGGCTGCCGAGGGTGCCGAGGCACTGCAGCGTGACCTGCGGCTTGCCTCCCGGCTGGGTTTCGGCTTTGTGCGGCCCAAGATCGGCGTGGTATCCAGCGACCTGGTTCCGGACCCGATCTGGACCGAGTCCGTGGAACGCTCCCTCGACCTGGCGCACGAGCTGGGGATCATCATCTGCCCCGAGATCCACTCACCCACGCCCATCAAGCACCCCGTCGTGGACGACTACATTGGCCTCATCGAGCGGACCGGAACCAAGAACTTCGGCCTGCTCATCGACACCGGAATTTTCCAGGACCGGCCCATCCCGCTGCGTGAAGGCGAGACGCGCGCAACCCGGCCCGCCTTCCTGGACGGCATCGGCGTCGACCCCGCCGACTTCGCAGCAATCGCCCAGTACGTGGTGTTCATCCAGGCCAAGTTCCACGACATCAACGAGCAACTCGAAGACCAGCAGATTCCCTGGCTGCCGGTGCTCAAGGCGATCAAGGACGCCGGCTACACCGGCTACCTCTCCAGTGAATACGAAGGCGAACGCACACCCTGGCGGGCCATCGAACAGGTGCGGCGACAGCACGCGCTGATCCGCCGCATCACCGCCGGACTTCAATAAAAACCCAATCCTCCTCCCAGCAAAGAGACCAGCCATGCCAAACGGACTTCTTGACGATTCAAGCCTCCGCACCCATCCCGAGGGCCTTGCCCTTGCCCTGACGCTGCCGTGGTACCGGAGCCTGTGGCTTTCCTCGGTCTCCAGCCTGCGGCTCACCATCGACGGACAGGACGTTCCTGCCGATGACCTGGCCCTGGAACTCGGCGGCGTCCGCTACGCACTCGCCGACCTGCCGGCCCGGAGCGAAACCCTCTGGTACCTGCAGGAGCACCCCCTGCTGATCGCCAAGCGGGATACCCCGGTGGCCCTGGGCGGGCAGCACACGGTCCAGCTGATCGGGGAGCTGCGCCTGCCTTACATGCAGATCGCCCCGGGCCAGGACGGCGGCCCCGGCATGTACGTCCCCAACTTCGTGAACCAGACACTCGAGCTGACCGTCACGGACAGGGCGGCTGCTGCTCCTGCATTGACGACGGCGGTGGCCCCGCCTCCGCCGAAGGCTGAGGACGATCCCTTCTCGCTCGGGCTCACCCTGTACTCCGCCAGCGCCGAGTTCAGGGCCGGCTGGTACGACTTCGACGGCCTGCTGAACCGCGTGGCCGGGCTGGGCATCGGCCCCGGCATCGAGATCGTGGCCTCCCAGGTCCTGCCCACCTACCCGCACGTGACGGATGGCTTCGCCCGTTCCTGGCAGGAGGCCTTCGACAAGCACGGCTTCACCGCCAGCTCCTTCGGCGCCAACCTGGACATGGGCCGCCGACGGGACCGGGACATGACTCCGGACGAGGAGTATGAGTTCACCGGGACGCTCTTCCATGGCGCCAAGAAACTCGGCTTCCCGCTGGTCCGCATCCAGAGCGCCAAACCGGAGCTGCTGCGCCGGCTCCTGCCGCTCGCCGAGGACCTCGAACTCAAGCTCGCCTACGAGATCCACGCACCGCTGGGCCCCAACTCGCCGGAAATCATGAAGGTCCGCGACGTCTACGCGGAACTCGATTCGCCGCTGCTGGGTTTCGTGGCGGACTTCTCCTCCACCATGCACAGCATGTCCCCGACGCTCCTGCGGGCCGTCCGCCGCGCCGGGCTCGACGACGAAGCCATCCACACGCTGCAGGCCATCTGGGCTACCGACGCCCCAATGCGGGCCCGGCAGGAGGAGTTCATCGGCTACCTCCGTGGACGGGACTTCGATCCGGCCCGCCTAGGTTCCTTCGCGCACCTGGCCTTCAACATGCACGGCCACGTCAGCCCGAAGGAGTGGGCGGACATCATGCCGCAGATCATGCACGTCCACGCGAAGTTCTATGACATCGACGAGCAAGGAAACGAACCGGCCATCGACTACCCGGAACTCGTCCGGGTATTCGTCGAGGGCGGGTACCGCGGCTACTGGTCCAGCGAGTGGGAGGGCCACGCCTTCGCCGAGCTCGGCGAAGTGGATCCGCTGCTGCTGGTCCGCAAGCAGCACGACCTCATCCGCAATAGCATGCGGTCTGTCCTGGCATCCGCCTGACCCTGCAATCCCAAATGCTTTGGTGCCCGCCGGTCCATCCGGCCGGGCACCGAGGCATTTAAGCGCGCGTTTGTTTACGGGGCTTCCTGGGCCGCAGCCGCTGCAACAATGCCGGCAGCCTCCGTGAAGAGCTCCCGCATCCACTCATGCTCCGAATCGCGGTTATGGACGGGGTGCCACCACAGGGCGTTGACCAGCGGCGTCGCATCGAAGGGCAGCGGCAGGATCCGCACCCCGCCGACGCGCAGCGCGAACGGCACCAGCGCCGCCTGGATGAGCGCGATCCGGTTGGTACCCACCACGAAGTGCGGCAGGGACTGGAAGCTCTCCACCACCACATCCACACGCGGCTCAACACCGAGCTGCATGATCTGGCGTTCTGCCGACGTTGACGCCGAACGGGTCTGGTAGGTCATCACCCAGGGAAGTTCGGCGATGTTCTCCATGGTGATGTTCTCGCCAACGGCGTCATTGGAGGACGAGACGACGGCGACCCAGCCGTCCCGCCACAGGTCCAGGTAGGGGAGCCCGGTCAGGAAGCCGTGCGGAATCACCATGCCGTCCACCGAACGCAGGCGGTTTGCGGCGTCCTCCACCACCATCGGGTTGTGCAGCATGAACCGGAACCGGACCCCGGGGGCGCGCTCGGCCGCAAGCTCCGAAACCACCCTTCCGATGGTGGTAAAGCCGTAATCCGAGCCGTAAATGGAGAACTCGCGCTCTGATTCGCTCGGCTCCCAGGTCGCCTGGCTTTCGAAGACACGACGGGCGGCCTCCAGCGCCGTTGTGGTGTGCTCCGCCAGCCGCAGCGCGAAGGGCGTGAGCTCATAGGCATTGCCCCGGCGGGCCAGGATGGGATCCCCGAAATGGGACCGGAGCCTCGCCAGCGAGGCGCTCAGCGCCGGCTGGCTCAGGTGGAGCCGCTCGGCCGCCCTCGTCACGCTCCGCTCGGTAATCAGGGCATCCAGCGAGATCAGCAGGTTGAGGTCGAGCCGGGAAAGCAGGACATTATTCGTCACGGCACGTCGATCTTTCAACGGTGAACTTTCGTCCCGCCAGTGTATCAGCGGCATCAATAGGTTCTGCGGTGTGCATCACATCCTCCGATGCGGATTGCTTCTGCAGACCCCCGTTCAACTTATGTCTGCCATCGGCAAGACTTATGTGCTTTTTCTGCACATCTCCCGCATACTGGTGAGTGACCGGGGTCACGGCTCCCGGATAATTTCGACAACGAAGTCAGAAAGGCTGGACATGACACAGCACCGTCGCTATTCGGGCCTGAAGGCCGGCGCCCTCGCCGTCCCCACCATCGCAGCCCTCGTCCTTACAGGCTGCTCGGCCTCCACCGGCAGCAACGCCTCTTCAAGCGGCTCGCAGGAATTCTCCCTGTCATTCGCCACCTCCAACACCATCGAGAGCCCCTTCCAGGTACTCGCCGAGAAGTACATGGAGACCAACCCGAACGTCAAGATCACGTTCAACCCCCAGCCCAACGACTCCTATGACCAGACCCTGCGGACCCAGCTCCAGGCCGGCAACGCCTCGGACATTGTGGTGACCTCGCCGGGCAGCGGCCAGGGACGCAGCATCCTTCCGCTGGCGGAGGCCGGGTTCCTTGAGCCCCTGGACGATTCCGCCAAAGAGCTCCTGCCTGAGGGGAGCGCCAGCAGCTTCGGCCCGGAGGGCAAGGTCTTCGGCCAGGCAACGGCCATTACTGTGTCCGCACTGGTCGCGAACGAGGTTGCGGTCAAGGAGGCCGGCGAGTTCCCCGCGGACTTTGCGGCTCTTGAACAGCAGTGCAAGTCCCTCGAATCGTCCGGGAAATCCCTCTTCGCCCTTGCCGGCGCGGCGCCTCCGAACACGGGCCTTACCGCGATGTCCCTGGCAGCCTCCCGCGTTTACGCGGAAGACCCCCAGTGGAACGACAAGCGCGCGGCCAATGAGGTCACCTTCGCGGGCTCGGATGGCTGGAAGTCGGCACTCGAAGCAGTCAACACCCTGAAGGACGCAGGCTGCTTCCAGAAGGGCGCGGCCGGCGCCGGTTTCGACGCCATTACCAAGGGCCTTGCCAGCGGTACGTCACTGGCAGGATTCATTCCGGCCACGAGCTGGAAGCAGCTGCAGTCCGCCGCTGCCGGTTCCGAATTCGGCGTGCGGGCACTGCCGGCAGAAAAGGGCTCTGGCAACGACTACGTCTACGCCAGCGCCAACTACGCCTTCTCCATCAACGCCGCCTCCAAGAACAAGGACGCCGCCAAGGCGTTCCTCGCCTGGGCTGCCGAACCGGAGCAGACCAAGGCGTTCGCAGAGATCGACGGCGCCCTGCCGGTGAGTGGCATCGACAGCTACGACTTCGAGGGCGGCGCGTACAAGAACGTCGGCGACCTGATCAAGGACGGAAAATACGGGCCGTTGCCGAACAGCCAGTGGCCGAACTCCGCCGTCTACGACGCCCTCGCAACCGGCGTCCAGGGCATCATCACGGGGCAGAAGACTCCTGACCAGGTCCTGCAGGCCATGGACGCCGCCTGGGGACAGTAGCCGTTCTTCACTATCAACGTTCCGACCACTCAAAGGGACAAGCAAGGAATACCATGACTGCGACGATGCAACCGAAAAGCGAAGCAGCAGAAGCACCCCGGCGAGGCAGGCGCACTCCGGGGGCGGGACAGAACGCCCGCCCCCGGGGCCGCGGCCTGGAGTTCGGACACTGGTGGTGGGCCCTGCCGGGAATCGCACTGGTGGTTGCCATCCACTACGTGGCAACCGGAATCGGCGGATTCTTCGCCTTCACCAACTGGACGGGCATCGGCTCGTTCAAAATCACGGGCTGGGCCAACTTCGAGGCCATCTTCAAGGACCCCACAAAAGTCGGAGCCCTCTCCAACACCCTTTTCCTGGCCTTCGGCTCGGTTCTCCTGGGCAATATCGCAGGACTGGTCATTGCGTTGGGCCTGAACCGGGTCCTCAAGACTCGCTACATCCTCCGGACCCTCTTCTTTATGCCGGTGGTGCTCAGCCCGCTGGCCACGGCCTACATCTGGAAATACATTTTCGACTTCGACGGTCCGCTCAACGCCCTCCTGACGGCAATAGGCGCCGGCGACCAGGCCAAGCCGTGGCTGGCCGACCCGCAGTGGGCCATCTGGACCGTCCTGGTGGTACTGGTCTGGTCGTCAACCGGCTTTGCCATGGTGATTTTTATGGCCGGCCTGGCCGGCGTCCCGGTGGAAGTCGAGGAAGCGGCCGCCATTGACGGTGCCAACCTGTGGCAGCGGTTCCGGAACGTTACCCTGCCCGCCATCCGACCCGCCGTCGCCATCGCCACCACGCTGGGAATCGTCCAGGGACTGCGCGTCTTCGACCCCATCATGGCGCTCACAGGCGGCGGACCCGCGGGAGCCACGGAAACGCTGGCCACCCAGGTCTACAAGCAGGCCTTTGCGCTCGGGAACTTCGGGGGCGGTGCCGCCCTGGCCCTGGTGCTCGCCGCCATCATCCTGATCTTCGCCGTACTCCAGCAGCGGCTGACGCGTTCGAACCCCGAGGACTAAGCCATGTTCCGCTACACCAAACTCACCCTGCTCCGCGAAGTCGGCCTGTGGGCACTCGCCCTGCTGTTCCTCGCGCCGTTCTACTTCCTGGTGACCACCGCCCTGAAGCCGGACACCGAGTTGTTCACCACCTCGGCCCTGGCTCCGCCAACAAGCCCTGACTTCAGCAACTTCGTGGACGTCCTGACCGCCACCGGCAACTCCAACGTAGTGTTGGGCCTGGTCAACAGCCTCATCATCACCGCCGGCAGCATTGTGGGACTCATTGCCCTCGGCTCCGTCACCGGATACGTCATCTCACGGAGCACCCGCCGCTGGAGCAAGGGCGTGTACTACCTCTTCCTTGTCGCCATCATCCTGCCCGGCCAACTCGGCGCCGTCCCCCTCTACATGGGTGCACGCGCCCTTGGACTTACCGGATCGGCCTGGGGCCTGATCGTCCTCTACACCGGCATGCTCCTGCCGCTCTCGATCTTCCTCTACGCAAACTTCTTCCGCGGCCTCGGCACGGACTACGAAGAAGCGGCAACCATCGACGGCGCCAGCAAGTCCCAAGTTTTCTCCAAGGTGGTGTTCCCCATGATGGCTCCCGCCACGGGCACGGTGACCATCTTTGCCGGGCTCATCGTGTGGAACGACTTCTTCACATCGCTGATTTTCCTGGGCGGCTCCGCCAACCAGACGCTGCCGGTGGCCATGTACTACTACATCGGCTCCCTGGTCTCCCAGTGGAACTCGATCTTCGCCATCGTCATCGTGTCCATGATCCCCATCCTCGCCCTGTTCCTGTTCGCGCAGAAGCGCTTCATCCAGGGATTCTCCGGCGGCCTGAAGGGCTGACCCGCAACGGTTGACCACCGCGCAGCGCCTCGAACGCTGTGCGGCGGCCTTCCACACCCAAAAACCGGCGGATCCGGGCGCTGACGGCCCACAATCCAGCTCACCTTTCTTACCTCAAGGAGCAATCCATGTACCAACTTGCGCCCAATATCGACCTTCTGTTCGCGGAAGCAGGCGACAGCGCCGCAGACCGGGTCCGCGCAGCAGCCGCCGCCGGCTTCGACGCCGTGGAAATGTGGGGGCCCACCGGCAAGGACATTCCAGCCCTCAAGGCAGCCCTTGAGGAAACCGGAGTCCAGCTCACCGCCCAACTGGCCGAACCGCGCATGCAGTTCATGATCCCGCCCAAGGACCACGCGCCCTTCTACACCGGCCTCGATGCCGGCGTCGAGGTGGCACGGCAGCTCGGCTGCCCACGGATTGTGGTGGGCAGCGGCACCGGCTTTGGCGGGCGCAAGCGGCAGGACCAGCTGGACGAACTGATCGAGATCTTCACCCGCGGTGTGGCGCACATCGAGGGTTCGGGCATCACCCTGGTCCTCGAACCGGTGAACATCCGTGTTGACCACCCCGGAGCCCTTCTGGACCGGACTTCGGAAGCCGTCTACGTCGCCAGGGGCGTCAACTCGCCGAACTTCGGCGTCCTCTACGACCTCTACCACTCCACGGTGGAGGGCGAGGACGTGGTTGCCGAACTGGCCAACGCCGGGGATCTCGTCAAGTACGTGCAGATCGCCGATGCCCCGGGGCGCGGGGAGCCCGGGTCGGGTTCCATCGACTGGCCGGCCAGGATCGGGGACCTGCAGGACAGCGGCTACACGGGCCCGATCGGGCTGGAGTACTACCCGACCATTGATTCGGCAAAGTCCGTCCGGCGCATCCAGGAACTGGTGGCGGGCCATGGCCGGTAGCCGCTACCCCGCACGCGTCGACGTCGCCATCGTTGGCAGCGGGCCCACAGCATCCGCGTATGCGCGAATCCTCAGCGAGGAAGCCCCCGGCACCACCGTCGCCATGTTCGAAGTGGGCCCCACCGTCAGCAATCCGCCAGGGGCGCACGTCAAGAACATCGCCGACCCCGGCCGCCGCAGCATTGCCCAGCGCGCTTCCGAGGGACCTGGGGCAGGGGCCGAAACGATCACCTCCCCCGGTGCAGCCAAGAGTGGAGAGCGCCGCGCCAGGGCAGGCACGTACCTCCTGCCGGACGGTTACGCCTTCCCGGGAGAGGACGGCATGCCCGTCGCGGCCATGTCCAGCAACGTGGGAGGCATGGCGGCGCACTGGACCGCCGCCTGCCCGCGTCCCGGAGGCACCGAGCGCATACCGTTCCTGCCGGACCTGGAGCAGCTTCTCGACGAGGCCGACCGCCTGCTGGGTGTCACCACCCACGCCTTCGACGACGCACCCTTCTCGGACCTCGTCATCAACCGCCTGTCGGCCGTCCTGGACGAGGGCCGCGACCCTGCATTCCGCGTCCAGCCCATGCCGCTTGCTGTCCACCGGCGGGAGGACGGCGGCCTCGTCTGGTCAGGCTCCGACGTCGTGATGGGTGACGTGACCCGCGAGAACCCGCACTTTGAACTCTTCGACGAATCGCTGGTGACCCGGGTGCTGGCGGAGGACGGAATTGCCTCCGGCATCGAGGTTCAGGACCGCCGCAGCGGCGAAACACATCACGTCGCCGCCCGCTATGTTGTGGTGGGAGGCGACGCGCTGCGCACGCCGCAGCTGCTGTGGGCTTCCGGCATCAGGCCCGACGCCCTGGGCCGCTACCTCAACGACCAGGCCCAGGTGGTGTTCGCAAGCCGGCTGCGCGGCGTCTCGGCCGAACATGTAACGCGGGCAGCTGACGGTGCCCTGAGCGAGCAGAGCGGCGTGGCGTGGGTGCCCTACATGGACGAGGCACCCTTCCACGGCCAGATCATGCAGCTGGATGCGTCCCCGGTCCCGCTGGCCGACGATGATCCCATTGTTCCGGGATCGATCGTGGGGCTGGGCCTGTTCTGCGCCAAGGACCTGCAGCGCGAGGACCGGGTGGCGTTCGACGACGACGCGCGCGACGCCTACGGGATGCCGGCCATGCGCATCCACTACCGCCTCACCGAGCGGGACCACGAGGTGGTGGAGCGCGCGAAGCAGGAAATCGTCCGCCTGGGCAAGGCGGTGGGCGAACCGCTCGACGAGCGTCCGTTCGTGATGCCCCCCGGAGCGTCCCTGCATTACCAGGGCACCACGCGGATGGGAGAAACGGACGACGGCGGGAGCGTCTGTTCGCCCGACAGCCAGGTGTGGCAGGTCCCCGGCCTTTTCGTGGCCGGCAACGGCGTCATTCCCACCGCCACGGCATGCAATCCGACGCTGACGGCGGTTGCGCTCGCCGTGCGCGGAGCCCGCAAAATCGCAAAAGAACTGAACGACGCTTTACTTATGTCTGAATCCGACAATAGAATGGCTAAATAATGATTAAGTGGCAGGACGCCGCGTTTTCGTTCACTCACGGGCATTTCATTCACCGGCAAGGCATGCCGCAGACAAGGAGGTCTCGATGATCGCCGACCGCATAATCGAGCAGGGAACACTCAGTACCCAGAACGGCCGTACCGCCGTCGAAGTCCGCATCCCCTGGTACCGCGCCCTTCCGGGCTCATGCATCGCCGGCGCAGCACTGACCATAGACGGCGTTGCCGCTCCCGAGGACAGCCTGCGCTGGACCATGAACAACCGGACGTTCAGCTTCGAGGAGCTCGTGGATGAGACCGGCGAATGGTGGTACCCGCTGGATTCGGCCATCCTCTCCGGCGACCTTCCCGTCCGGGATGTCGATGGAGAACACGAGGTCCGCGTGGACCTGAAGCTCTACATCCCGTACATCATCACCGACCACGGCGTGCTGCACATCGAAGAGCACGACACCAAGACCATGAAGGTGGCATCGCGATGACCAGCCTCGGAACGCCGATCCAGGGCGTCACCCTTTACAGCTTCACGCGCGCCTTCCACGCGCGGCAGTACGATCTCGATGGCCTGATCCGCAAGGTAGCGGCCGAGGGTTTTGGTCCGGGGCTTGAGGTCATTGGATTCTCCAGCCTCCGGGGCTTCCCGGACCGCATCGACGACGCTTTCGTGGGCCAGTTCCGCGACCTGGTGGCTGAGGTGGACCTGGTCCCCACGTCCCTCGCGGTCAACGTTGACACCGGCATCCGCCGGGACCGGCTGATGAACCACGACGAACTGGTCGAATACATGCGCAAGCAGATCGAGGTGGCGGCCAGGCTCGGCTTCCCGATTGCCCGCGTGCAGATCTCGCTGACACCCGACGCCATGGAAAGCCTTCTGCCGGTCGCCGAAAAGTACGGCGTTACCCTGGCCCTCGAAGTCCACGCTGACCAGCACGGCGCCCACGAGCGGGTCCTTGCCCTCCGCGACCGCTACGAAAAGCTCGATTCCCCGCTGCTGGGCTTCACCGCCGACTGGGGTGCCACCGTCACCGGCTTTGCCCCCTCCCTGCTGGAGGCCTACCGCCGTCGTGGCGCATCCGAGGACCTGCTCCGGCAGGTTGTTGAGCTGTGGAACGGCTTCTACGCAGAAGGTCCGCCCAACACCCAGAAGGTCCATGGTGAGCGCTTCGGTGCCTTCATCGGCCTGGCCGCCCGCAACGGCCGGCCGGATCTGGGGATCGACTTCGGCATCAACGGAACGGGGCTGTTCGGTCCCGCACCGCTGGACACCTGGCTGGAAATCATGCCGTGGGTCCGCCACGTGCACGGCAAGTTCTTCGGCATCGACGAAAACGGTGAGGAGCCCTCGGTTCCGGTGCGCGGCCTGGTCCGCCAGCTCGTGGAAAACGGCTACACCGGTGCCATTTCCAGTGAATACGAAGGCTGGCACTGGAACAACTGGCAGGACCCGTTCGACATCATCCGCGCCGAGCAGGCCGTCCAGCGCTCTGCCGCGGCTGACGCCGGCTCGGCCATGATCACCGACGCCCCAGAAGCGCGACGCATCCTCAGCAGCCACCTCGCCCAGCCCGTCCGCGGCTGACAACGAAGGAAACAACACACATGTCAGAAGGCATCGCAGGCTCGGGCATCGAGCTTGGCATCACACTCTATTCACTCACCTCCGAGTTCGCCGCCGGGCTCTACACGCCGGAGACGCTCATCAAGGCCGTCGCCGATGAAGGCCTCGGCCCCGGCGTCGAGTTCAACATCGCCCAGATGTTGCGCACCTACCCCGATGTGGACCAGGACTTTGTCCGCTTGTGGCGGGACAGCATGGACCGCTACGGCCTGACCCCCAGCGCCGTGGGCACCAACCTGGACATGGGCCGCCGCAAGGACCGGGACATGACGCCGGACGAGGAGTACGACTTCTTCGCCAGGCAGCTCAAGACCGCCAACACGCTGGGCTTCAACAAGATCGTCATCCGGTCCGCCGGCAAGGAACTGCTCCGCCGGCTGCTTCCGCTGGCCGAGAAGTACGACCAGAAGCTCGGCTACGAGATCCACGCGCCCCAGGGCCCGAACGATCCCAAGATCCTGCAGATCCGAGAGATGTATGAGGAGCTCGGCAGCGACCGGCTGGGCTTCACGGCAGACTTCAGTTCCACCATGCACAGCCTGTCGCCCACGCTGTTCCGCACCCTGACCCAGATGGGCCTGCCCGAGGAGCACTTTGCGGTCATGCAGGACATCTGGCGCAAGCCGCTGCCGATGCAGGAGCGGAACCAGGAGTTCGAGGACTACCTGCGCGAAAATAACTTCGATCCCGCCCGGCTGGGCCCCTTCACCCGGTTGGCGTTCAACATGCACGGACTGGTTCCGCCGGAGGAATGGCTGGACATCATGCCGCAGATGTTCCACGTGCACGCGAAGTTCTACGACATCGACGAGAACGGCAACGAGCCCGCCATGGACATCCCGCGCATCGTGCGCCAGTTCGTCAAGGGCGGCTACAAAGGATTCCTCTCCAGCGAATGGGAAGGCCACGCCTTCGCCGACCTGGGCGAATCGGACCCCATTGACCTGGTGAAGAAGCAGCACGCGCTGATGCGCCGCGCCATCGAAGAATCCGTTGATGCAACTGTTTCCAACCCGGCCCTCGTCGAGACTGCGAAGTAAGGAAAGCCATGGCAACCCACAACTCCCTGTTCCAGGACGCCGACGTCCGCAGGCACCCCGAGGGCATTTCGGTGTCCGTGCAACTGCCCTGGTACCGCAGCCTCTGGCTGTCCGCCGTGGACGATGTTGCGGCCACCGTCAACGGCGTGGCGATCCCCAAGGAAGCTCTCCGCTTCGAACTCCAGGGAAAGTCCTACTCCATCGCGGAACTTCCCGAACAGTGGGAAACCCTGTGGTTCGTCGCTGACAAGCCCGATGTGATCATCCCGCTGGACCGCATCCCCGACGCCGGCGAGGAAATCGATGTCGAAGCCATCCTTACCCTCCGCCTGCTTTACATGCAGATCGCACCCATGCGCTACGTCGGAAACCGGGTGGCGGTTGAGCGCAAGGTAGTGCTGGCATGAACACCCTGCGCGTGGCCATGATCGGCTACGGCTTTATGGGTGCCGCCCACTCCCAGGGCTGGCGCACGGCCCCACGCGTGTTCGATCTGCCGGCGGAGCCGGAAATGGCGGTTCTGGTAGGCCGGAACGCCGACGCGGTGGCCGCGGCTGCCCACAAGTGGGGCTGGGCTGAGTCAGCCACAGACTGGCGCGAGGTGGTCGCGCGGGACGATATCGACGTCGTCGACATTGTCACCCCGGGTGATTCCCATGCAGAGATTGCGATCGCAGCGCTGGAAGCCGGGAAGCACGTGCTCTGCGAGAAGCCGCTGGCCAATACGGTGGCCGAAGCCGAGGCGATGGCCGAAGTTGCGGAGCGGGCGGCCGCAAAGGGCATCCGGGCGATGGTGGGTTTCACCTACCGCCGGGTCCCGGCCGTCACCTTCCTGCGCAACCTGATCGCTGAGGGTGCTGTGGGGAGGGTCAACCAGGTGCGTGCCTCGTACCGGCAGGACTGGCTCGTTGATCCTGACATGCCGCTGGCCTGGCGCCTGCAGAAGGAGCATGCCGGTTCCGGCGCGCTGGGGGACATTGGGGCCCATGCCATCGACCTGGCCCAGTTCGTCACCGGGCTGAACCTGGAGAAGGTGTCCGGAACCATCGACACCATCGTCAAGGAGCGCCCCCTGCTCGATTCCGGCAGCGGGCTTTCCGGCACGGCCGGCGTGGGCAAGGGCAAGGTGACCGTGGACGATATCGCCATCTTCACCGGCCGCTTCGAATCCGGGGCCCTGGCGTCGTTCGAGGCTTCGCGCTTCGCCACCGGACGGAAGAACGCGCTGCAGATCGAGGTCTCGGGGGACAAGGGCGCCCTTGCCTTCGACCTGGAGGACCTCAACAGCGTCCAGTTCTACGACTGCACTGCGCCCAGTGACCGCCAGGGCTTCCGAAAGATCCTGGTCACCGAAGCGGAGCATCCCTACGTCTCCGGGTGGTGGCCGTCAGGCCACATGCTTGGCTATGAGCACGGGTTCTCGCACCAGGTCAAGGACCTCGTCGAGGGCATTGTGGCCGGTACGAACCCGCGTCCCACATTCGCTGACGGGCTGAGGGTGCAGCGGGTGCTCGACGCCGTCGAACGCAGTTCCGACAATGATTCAGCCTGGACCCGTGTTGCCGCTGACGTCCCGGCGCAGGTCCCGTAGGAGGGGAAATACATGGCACGACCTATCACTCTGTTCACCGGCCAATGGGCCGACCTGCCATTCGAGGAGGTGGCGCGGCTCGCAGGCGAGTGGGGCTACGACGGGCTTGAAATCGCGTGCTGGGGTGACCACCTGGACCCCTGGCGCTGGGACGACGACGCCTACGTACAGGGCAAGCTGGACATCCTGGAACGCCACGGCCTGAAGGTATGGACCATTGCCAACCACCTCAAGGGCCAGGCTGTCTGCGACGACCCCATCGACGAACGGCACCGCGGCATCCTGCCGGACGCCGTATGGGGCGACGGCGATCCTGAAGGAGTGCGCCGCCGCGCCGCCGAGGAACTAAAGAACACCGCGCGGCTCGCCGCTAAGCTGGGCGTGAAGACGGTAACCGGGTTTACGGGCTCGTCCATTTGGAAGTACGTGGCCATGTTCCCGCCCGCTTCCGAAAAGATGGTCGACGCCGGCTACCAGGACTTCGCCGACCGGTGGAACCCCATCCTCGATGTCTTCGACGAAGTCGGTGTCCGCTTTGCCCATGAGGTGCACCCGTCCGAGATCGCGTACGACTACTGGACCACGCAGCGGGCGCTGGAGGCGATCGGGCACCGCGAGGCCTTCGGGCTGAACTGGGATCCGAGCCACATGGTGTGGCAGGACATCGACCCCGTGGGGTTCCTCTGGGACTTCAAGGACCGGATCTACCACGTGCACTGCAAGGACACGAAGAAGCGGCTCAGCAACGGGCGCAACGGGCGGCTGTCATCCCACCTGGCATGGGCTGATCCGCGCCGCGGCTGGGACTTCATCTCCACCGGCCACGGCGACGTGCCCTGGGAGGACGCGTTCCGGATGCTGAACTCCATCGGCTACCGCGGTCCGCTGTCCGTGGAGTGGGAGGACGCCGGCATGGACCGTCTGGACGGCGCCCCCGAGGCACTGGCTTTTGTGCGCAGGCTCTCCAGCTACGAGCCCTCCGCGGCAGCTTTCGACGCCGCCTTCAGCACGAAATAAGTACAAAGCAAAGGGACCGGTCCTGGACATCCAGGACCGGTCCTTTTGTGGTGTCAGCCGGTGATTGAGCCTGTCGAAATCAGGGTTTCGACGGGCTCAACCGCCGATGGGAAAGGTTCGACCAGTGCTGCTTCCGCCAGCGCCAGGTGCCGCCTCGTCATGTCAGTGGGGTCATCCTGCAGCCACTCGTGGCCGCCCCACTCGCTGGTCAGCGTGCCGCTGAAGCCGTTACGGCGCAGGAGGGCGCCCAGGTCCCGCAGCGGCTGCGAAACCCGCCCGCCGTCGTCGTCCAGGTCCCAGAACTTTAGGTGGAAGGCGCCCACAAGGGGCAGGATGCCCTGCAGGTCGGCAGCGTCACTGCGACCAAATCGGATGATCAGGTTCATAAAGAGGGTGTGGATCCGCGGCGGCACGTTCCCTGAACGGAGCAGGGCGGTGACGGCGTCGTGGGTGGCGGGATCCCGCCAGTCATTCTCCAGGCGCGCCAGCAGATCCGGGGAAACACCGCCCTGCCGCAGCTCCTCGAGGTAGGTGACCGGAAGGGCCGGCATCAGCATGCTGATGTCCACGAGCACCCGGACGTGGTCATCACCGAGCGCGGCGATCGCCTCCAGGGCAGGTTCGACGGCGGGGCTTCCGGGAGCCTGCTGTCCCTGTATTTCCTCGTACAGCACCAGGTCGAGTTCGTGCAGGAGAGGCTGGAGCCGCGTGAGGAGTTCCGTCCCCGCCTGCCCGATCGGGAGCCGGACTCCGCGGGCTCCAACACGGTGCGCGGCATGGATCTGGGGGACCAGGAAATCCAGGCGCTGCTGCAGGGAGCGGCGGTCCGTGGGCGACGTGAAGTCGTCCAGGCTGGCCCCAACGATGCTGATAGATGCGCCCTTTGCCGCCAGGGCTTCCCGCAGGCCGTCCACCTCGTCGTTCTGCGGAGCGGGGAAGGACCGCCACACCAGCCCGGGCTCGAGCTCTACTGTCTTCACCACCGAGTCCGCTATGCCGGTGACGATGTCCTGGGCCGTCCGCCGGGCAGCGATGATGTCCGGCGTCCAGTTGAAGGAGCTGGCGCAGAACGTCCAGCCGCTTGGAATTTCAGAAGCCATAGGGCGTCTTCCCCTTTATGCTTGTTAATGACAAACTTATGTCAGATTCAGGATAAAGGATGGAAGCCATGTTGGAAACCGCTTTGCGCGAAGATGCGCTGACCGCCACTCCGGGAGGCTTTGAGCTCCGCCTTGGCCTGCCGTGGATCCGTTCAATGCCACTGTCCAGCGTTGCCGGCCTGTCCGTGGACGTCGACGGCGGTCCGCTGGCGCCGGGGGAGTTGGCGGTGATGCTCGGGTCCCGCGCCGTACACCCTGATGCGCTGCAGGCAGAGTCCGGCTGGTGGTTCGTCCAGGACAGGCTCGTCCTGGCAGGCCGGCGTAAACTCCCGCGCGGGCCGCACACCGTTGCCGTCGACTTCCGGCTGATGGTGCCCTACCTGCAGGCACGTCCCGGCTCGCCGCTGGTCCTGCCATTCCATTTGGACGCCCGCCTGGAACTTGACGGGGCGCCGGTCCCCAGCGTGTCCCGCGACGTGGCCTGAGGAGGTCCGGGTCCCGCCGCGGCGGAACCTAAAGGCGGCGGAACGTTAAGCGGAAAGGGCAACCCGTTCCGGCGACGGCCGCCCGTCCGCGAACCAGCGCGGGAAGGTGATGTCGAACAGTTGCTCGCGGGCCAGCTCGGCTCCTCCGCGCAGCGGTTCGCGCTCATCGTTGACGGAGAGGGTGATGGTGAGGTCCCGGGTGGCCAGCGGCAGCGACAGTTCGTAGACGCGTTGGCGCACTTCGGCAAGGAAAACCTCGCCGGCCGAACCCATGGCACCGCCGATGACAATAACCCCGGGGTTGAACATGTTCACCAGCGCCGAGATAGTCTCGCCCGCCACGCGCGCCGACTTCTGGACGAGGGTGATGGCCAGGGAGTCGCCCGCCTGGGCTGCAAGGGTGATCTCCTCGAGGGAAAGCCTTCCCTTCTTCGCCAGCGCGGCAAGGGAAGTGCTCACGCCTTCCTTGATGGCCTCTTCTGCGTCCCGGACCAGTGCCCAGCCGCCGGCAACGGCTTCCAGACAGCCGGTCTTGCCGCAGCGGCATTGGACATCGGAGTCGGAAACCCGGACATGGCCGATGTCGCCTGCCGCGCCGTTGGCACCGCGGTGGATCCTGCCCTTGGACAGCAGGCCGGCTCCGATGCCCGAGCCGATCTTGCAGTAGATGAGGTCCGCGAGTGAGTCGCGCCGGCGGGCGCGTTCGCCGAGGGCAAGCAGGTTGGAGTCGTTATCCACCCACACGGGCGCGGTGAACCGTTCCTCAAAGGGCGTGCGGACGTCGAAGCCGTTCCAGCCGGGCATGATGGGAGGTGCCACAGGCTGGCCCGAGGCGAAATCCACTGGTCCGGGGAGGCCCACCACTACACCCCAGACCGGCACGGCGGGGTGCTGCCCGAGCACTTTTTCCACGAGGGCCATGACGGCCTCGATGGTTTTCTCCGGACCCTGCGCGATGTCCCAGGTGCGGTGCGTGTGTTCCAGGATGTCGCCGTCGAGCGCGGCTACGCCAACCCTGATATGAGCCGCCCCAAGGGCGCAGATCACGATGTGTCCCTGCTCTGCGCGAAAGCGGAGGGTCCGGGGTGCGCGGCCGCCGGACGAGGCTCCGAAGTCGCCCTCGCCGAGGAAGCCCATCGAGATGGCCTGATCGACGCGTTGACTGACAACGCCCCTGCCGAGCCCGGTAACCTTGCCGATTTCCGGCCGCGTGGTGGCCTCGCCCGTTCGCACCAGGTTGACGATCCGCAGGAGGCTCGTCACTTCATCCGTCTGTGCTCCAAAGCGGAGGGTGGAGTCTGTGGTCATGCCAACAATTCTCACATAGATCGGCCGACTAAGGTGCGGTTAAGCACGACTATAGCCAGAAGCGTCCTTACTTATGAATAATAGAGACAAAAGTGAGGAGGCAACGATGCCTTGGAATGTGGGAATACTGGGAGCCGGGCCCGGCGTTGCCGCCCTGCATCTGCCGGTGCTGGGACGCCTGGCGGACCTGTACAAGGTGGTCCATATTGCCGACGCGGGGAGCGGCCGCGCGCAGGTACTTGCGGAAAGGCTCGACGCACGCTGGTCGGAGGGGGAGGCGGACCTCCTCGCCGATCCGGCGGTGGATGTGGTGGCCGTCTGCAGCCCGCCCGCTGAACATGCCCGCCAGATCCTCGGCGCGGTGGCCGCCGGCAAGCGAGCCATCTTCTGCGAGAAGCCGTTGGCCACCAGCGGGCAGGAAGCCGATGACGTCATTGCTGCATGCCGGGCCGCGGGCACACTCCTGCTGGTGGGAACGAACCACTTGTTTGATGCTGCCTGGGGGCGCGCAAAGCACCATCTTGTCGCCTTGGAGGGCCGGGTGCAGGCCATCTCCGTGACCCTGGCGCTGCCTCCGAACGACAGGTACCACCGGCTCGTGGCCGAGGGTGGTTCCCTGCAGGCTGCCCGGCGGGGGCGCCCCGACCTTGGCAACCCCGCGGTGGCGGCAGATGTCCTGCGGCAGCTTCTGACCGGGCTCGCGATCCATGATCTTCCTGCCGTGCGGGACATCGCGCCCGGCATCGATGACATTCTCTATGCAAGGATCGTTGCGCCCATCGGCTACCTGGTGGGCTACCGGGCCGGCGGAGTCCTGGTCCAGCTGGCACTCACCATGCTGCCTGAAGGGCCGGATGCCCTCTGGCGGATGAGCATCGCCACCACCCATGACCGCATCGAGGTGGACTTTCCGCCGGCCTTCGTCCACGCAGGAAGCGCTGCAACCCGGGTGCGCAGCGTGGACGGGCAGTGGACGGAGTATCCGCGCGATGAGGAAGACGGCTATGTGGCCGAGTGGCGCCTGCTTGCCTCGCTCCTGAAAGGTGATGCCCCCGTGGAGTACGACGAACTGCTGGCGGACTCGCTTTTTGCCATCGGGCTGGCCGACGCTGCGGCAGCCAAAGTCCTTGAAGGGGTGCCGCAATGAGCCGGGATGGCGCATTCGGCGTCATCACCGCCTTGCCGGCCTACGCCGCCGCTGTTGCCGAGCTTCCCGTCAGTGCTGCACTCGCGGAGGACATGCGGGGTGCGGTGGTGGTGGTGCCTGGGGCCGGGGATTGGTGGCAGGGCATGCTGGCCGCCCGGGCCGGGGGAGCGTCGGCGGTGGTGCTTGCCGACCCGGCAATGCTCCAGGAGGATGCCCTTGCCTCCTACGCATGGCCGGGTGACATTCCGGTGATCGTTGAGCGGCCCCGCCTGCGTCCCGATGTTGCGGCCGATGCGGTCCGGGCACGGCGGGGCAGTCCGGCCCGCCTGGTCACCGTTGAATGCGCCGCTCCGGTTGCCGGCCTGGACGGCGCCATCCTCGATGGCTTTGGCTGGGCGCGATCCCTGGCCGGGACACCCCTGGCGCTGCGCGCGGGAATGTCCACACCGCAGGGCAGGATGGCGTTGCTGGATTCGGAGGGTGGAGGTTCTGTCCCCACCACCGTTCTGGGGACTCCTGTCGGCGGACATCATGGAGGAGGCCTGCTCCACGTGCTGGCCCTTGGCGAGGTGCGCACTGAAGTGACCGTGGACCAGCCGGCCGGGCTGACCCGGGTGGAGGCCTTCACGGGGGAAGGGGCGTTGCGGGCACCTGAGCGTTACGAATCATCAGCACGCCTGGCGCTCCGCCGGGCTCTCGACGCCTGCCTGTCGGGCAAGCAGGAAGCTGACCTGGATGAGCTGCTCCAGGACATGGCCCTGGCATGGGCACTGCGCCATGCTTAGGAGCATCGCCATTCCTTCATGCTTGATTCCTACACTCTTATGTTGTTTTACGACTAAAGTCGGGTATCATGGAAGTGGCGCCGGGGTTCCTGCCGGACCCGTTCTCCGGCGTGATGGTGCGCCGGAGGCACACCACGTCGCGTCGACGGCCCGATCGTTCGGGTAGATCACTATGCCACTTTCGCCTTTGAGACTCCGTCTCCTTGTAATCTCCCTGCTCACGGTCTCCTTTCTCGGGGCCCTGGACCATACAGTGGTATCCACCTCGCTGGCCACCATCGCCGGTGAGCTGGGCGCGCTGAAGCTGATGAGCTGGGTTGTGGTGGGATACACCCTCGCCAGCACCGTGCTGCTGCCGGTACTCGGCAAGCTCGGTGATGTCCTGGGCGCCCGGCGGATCTTCCTCGGCTCGCTGGTGATGTTCCTCGCCGCCTCCCTGGCCTGCGGTTTCGCGACGGACATGGCGTGGCTCATCGCCGCGCGCGTCCTGCAGGGGATGAGCTCCGCCGGCCTGCAGCTGATGTCCCAGACCATCATTGCCCGCGTCACCACCCAGCGTGAACGCCCCCACTACATGGCCATCATCGGCGCGGCCTTCCCCATCGCCATCCTGGTGGGGCCGGTGCTTGGCGGCGCCATCACTGACTACTGGGGCTGGCAGTGGGTTTTCTGGATCAATATCCCCGTTGGTGCGGCGGCCCTGGCCCTTGCGCTGATTGCTGTGCCGCACCTGGAACCAGGCCCCGCGCCCCGGCACTTTGACGTTGCCGGTGCGGCAGTTTTCACTGCCTCGCTGGTGGCCCTTGTACTCGCAGTCACCTGGGCTGCGGAACGCAGCGCAGGCCTTGCCACAGCTGCTGCGCTCGCGGTCAGCATCCTGGGCTTTGTGGCGTTCTTTTTTATCGAGCGCCGCGCCCCCGAGCCCATCGTGCCGCTCCACTTCTTTGCCAACCGGACCATTGCGGCGGGCACCGCGCTCTCGGCGATTATCGGCGTCGGGCTCTTCTCCATCACTGCCTACCTCCCCACGTACGTCCAGATGGCCTACCGGGCCACGGCCACCGTGTCCGGCCTCGTTCCCATCGCCACCGTGTTCGGCATGCTGATCAGCAACCTGCTCACCGGATGGCTGGCGAGCCGGACCGGCCGGTACCGGATCTTCCCGATCCTGGGGACCTCGCTGGGAGCCGCCGGGCTGTTCGCGATGGCCCTGCTGCCTGCCGGGCTTCAGCTGTGGGTTCCCATGGTGGTGATGGGTGTGGTGGGCATTGGCACCGGTGCCTTCATGAGCCTGATCGTCGCCGTGGTCCAGGGAGCCGTCCCGGCAAGCCAGACCGGCACCATCACCGCAACCGTCAACCTGGTGCGCCAGGTGGGATCAACAGTGGCGACGGCGATCATCGGCGGCGTCATCGGCTTCGGCGTGGCCGCCCTCCTGCCGGCAGGCCTCGACGCTTCAACCCTGACCCCGCAGCTGGTCCACGGGGCCGCGCCGGACGTCCAGGCCAATGTGGCGCAGATCTACAGCTCGGTCTTCACCCCGGTCTTCATCGCCCTGGCGGCCGCCTATGTGGTGGGAATCGCCGCGGCTGTCCTGCTTCCGCAGGGCCGCCTCTCCGACGAACCCGTTCCCGCCGCCCCCTCACCTTCCGAATCCCTTTCGGCCTGATTTCAAAGGAGACATCATGTCCAACCCCACCATCGCCATCGTCGGCAGCGGGCCCATCGGCTCCACCTACGCCCGGCTGCTCGTGGAGCAGGTCCCGAACGCCCGGGTCATCATGTTCGAAGCCGGGCCGCAACTCACCGAAGTCCCGGGCGAGAGCGTCCGCAACATCCCGGATGCCGCCGAAAAGGCCCGTGCCCGCGAAATGTCCCAGGGGCCGCAGGCCGGCGCGTACCGGGAATCGCTCGGCATCCCGGCCGGAACCGTCACCGAGGGCATGTTCACCGCTCGTCAGGGCACCCACCTGCTGGACTTCGGGGGCGCCGGCGCGGCCCATGCCCCATCCTTCCCGGCAGCGGCTGCGGCCACCAACGTCGGCGGCCAGGGTGCGCACTGGACCTGCGCGACGCCGTCGCCCGCCTTCAGCGAAAAGATCCCCTTCATCGCGGACGACGAATGGGACGGGCTGATTGAGGACGCCAAGCGGCTGCTGCACGTCCACAGCGCCGCGTTCGCGGATTCCAAAGTCGGCGAGGCCATCCGGTCCCTCCTCGATGAAGAATTCGGTGCGGAGTTGCCGGAAGGCTATGGGGTGGGCACCCTTCCCGTGGCCGGGGATCCGCAGCCTGACGGGTCCGTGCGCTGGGCGGGTGCCGACGTCGTCCTCGGCCCGCTGGTCGACGGGGACAGTCCGCTCTCAAAGCAGTTCGAACTCCGCGACCTCACCCTGGTCCGCCGGGTGGAACTGGACGGGCACCGGGTCACCGGGGTCACCGTCCAGGACCTGCGGACGGGGGACACGTCATTTGTCGCAGCGGACATGGTTGTGGTTGCCGCCGATGCCTTCCGCTCCCCGCAGCTCCTGTGGGCCTCCGGGATCCGGCCGAAGGCCCTCGGCCACTACCTCACCGAACATCCGGTGGTCATCTCCACGGTGGCCCTGGATGCCGACAAGATGGGCCGGTTCGCCACCGAGGCGGACCTCGACGCCGAACTCGCCCGGCGTGCGCTGAACCCGGCTGATCCCGTTGCCGCGGTCAACCGCATCCCGTTCTCCGAGCCGGAGCACCCCTTCTCCGTCCAGGTCATGTACTCGGAGACCACGCCCTTCCCCATGGAGCCCGGAACCCCGTACTCACAGAACCCATGGGGCTACGTCAACATGGGCTACGGCATGCGCAAGCACCCCCGGTATGAAGATGCGGTCACCTTCGACGACAACGAGCCGGACTACCGCGGATTCCCCAACATGACCATCGAATACGAGCTCACCGAGCGGGAAAACGTGGAGATCGCCCAGGCCACAGAGCGGCTGCGCCGTGCCGGGAAGGCCCTTGGCGTCTTTGTTGCCGAGCCGCGCCTGATGCCCAACGGTTCGAGCCTCCACTACCAGGGCACCATGCGGATGGGCGCCATCGACGACGGCACTTCAGTGGCAGATCCGTGGTCGCGGGTGTGGGGCTACAGGAACCTGGTGGTGGGCGGCAATGCGCTGATTCCGACGGCGACGGCGATGAACCCCACCCTGATGAGCGTGGCGATTGCGGTCCGCGGCGCACGGAAGGTGGCAGAAGAACTGGGGGCCTGATCTGCTGGGAGCTTCCCGCCCGGAAGCAGCCGCGCGGGCGCAGCTCCATCCTGCCATCCGTTCCGTGGATATCAGCTATCCCAAATCCATGATTCCCAGATAGTCCAACGGTTGCCACAGTGAGGGAAGTCACTCTTCAGCGCCTGAACCGCGCTGATCCCTCCGTGACCATCAAGAGGCTAAGGAAAATTCAATGGAGAATATTCAGCTCACGGACACCGGGACCAGGAATGCGGCCTCGGACACCTCAGCGCCGCGCACGGCAGGGCGGCTGCAGGCAACCCTCCTGGTTGCCGGCAGCTGCATGCCGGTGCTCGGCGCCGTCCTTTTGGCGCCCATCCTCCCCACCCTGAACCAGGCGTTCGCGGACACCCCCGGCGTTGCCATCCTGGTACCGCTGACCCTCACGCTGCCCGCACTGTTCGTGGCACTCTTCTCACCGCTTGCCGGCTACCTTGCCGACCGGGTGGGCCGCAAGCAGCTGCTGGTCTTCTCCATGCTGGCCTACGCAGCGTTCGGGACCGCGCCGCTGTGGCTGGACACGCTCGAGTCCATCGCACTGTCCAGGGTGGGCGTCGGAATTGCGGAAGCGGCCATCATGACCTGCTGCACCACGCTCATCACCGACTATTACGCGGGCGGGCAGCGGAACAGATACCTCGGCCTGCAGACTATGGTCAGTGCGCTCGCGGCCACCGCGTTCTTCGCCCTCGGCGGCGCCCTGGGCAGCATCAGCTGGCGGACGCCGTTCTGGCTCTACGCGGTCAGCGCGGTGATCGTGATCCCCATGGTTTTCAAGCTGTGGGAGCCGGCAAAGAGCCGGCGCACGACGGCGGAAAGGACGCCGGTGCCATGGCGGCAGATCGGTGCCCCGGCCGCGGTGACGCTGTTCGGCGGGATCGTCTTTTATGCACTCATCGTCCACCTGCCGTACGTCATCACGGGACTGGGCGTGGGCGATGCAGCCCTCATTGGACTCGCTGCGGCCATCGCGTCCCTGGCCACCGCGGCTGGCGCCATCTCCTTCCGCTTCCTGGCGAAGCTCGGCACGCGGAACCTGCTGGCGCTCGCCTTCGGGCTGGCCGCCGTCGGACTTTCCCTGGTCTCCGTCGCGGGGAGCGTGCCGCTGGCGATCGCGGGGGCGGTGGTTGCCAGCGCCGGAACCGGAGTGCTGCTGCCCACCTTGCTGACCTGGGCCGTGAACGGCCTTGAATTCCAGCAGCGCGGGCGTGGCACCGGCATCTGGACCGGAACCCTGTTCATCGGCCAGTTCCTGACGCCCATCGTCCTTGGCGCGGCCGCGGCGGCAACCGGCAGCCTCAGCCTGGCCTTGGGCGGATTGGGAATCGCGTGCGCGGTGGCCCTCCTGGCTGTCCTGGTCCGGGGACCCCGGATGGCGCCCGCCAGCCATTAGAAGCCCGGCATCGCAAAGGCCGCACTGCGGGCATGGATAACCTGTGGGTATGAAGAACCTGGACCTGAACCTGCTGCCCCACCTGCAGGTCCTGCTTGAACTGCGGAACATCTCCCGGGCAGCGGAGCGGCTCCAGCTCAGCCAGCCCGCCACCAGTGCTGCGATGGCCCGGCTCCGGCGCCACTTCGACGACGAACTCCTGGTGAGGAACGGCCGCACCTACGACCTCACCCCCTTTGCGCAGTCCCTGGTCCCGCTGGTTGATGAAGCCATGCTTCACATCCAGCGGGCCACGCGCGTGCGGTCCGGCTTCGACCCCGCCTCCAGTGAGCGGGAGTTCGTCATCGCCGCCTCGGATTATGCGGCGGCGCTGATCGTGGGTCCGCTGCGGGGCATCCTGCGCCAGGAAGCCCCGGGCGTGTCAGTGGACTTCGTGCCCACCGCCGGTTCCGGGATCCAGGGCCAGATGGCCGACTATTCGAAGATCGACCTGCTCGTGGGGCCCACCGGGTACCACATGCAGGGTGCCAGCAAACAGGTGTTCCGGGACAGCTTCGTGGCCATTGCCGACGCCGGCAACCCCCTGCTCCAGCAGCCCCGGCTGACACTGGAGGACCTGGCCTCGGTTCCCCACGCCGTCGGCTATTTCGGCGAAGGAATCAGCACCCCGGCAGACAAGCTGTTCGAATCGCGGGGCATCCAGCGCCGCGTGGCTGCCGTAGTGGCCGGGTTCCTGTCGCTGCCGCTCCTGGTCGAAGGGACGGACCTGGTGGCCATGGTCCCGCGGATGCTGGCGGCCCGGGCCCAGCGTGGCGCGGACATCGTTGTGCTGGAATTCTCGGAAGGCACCGAAGCTTCCCTGGTGGAGGCCATGTATTGGCACCCGTCCCAGGCGGAGGATCCGGCCAGCGTGTGGCTGCGGTCCGTGGTCCAACGCTCCTGCGCCCGGCTTCACGAGCTCTTTCCCGTCACTGCCCACCCCGTGACTGTCCAGGCGCGGGAGGCAGCGCAGACGTAGAATCGTGCTCACACCGAGCCGGGCAGCGACTCAGCAACCCAAGGAGGACTGTTATGCGCAATGTAACCACCAGCCCTGAGGCGGCCGCCGCCGCCCAGACCCTGTTCCGCGTTGGTCTCGGAGGGGTGCTCATCGCGCACGGATCCCAAAAACTTTTCGGCTGGTTCGGCGGGGGAGGCGTTGAAGGCACCAGCAAGGGCATGCACGCCATGGGGTTCCGCCCGGCAAAACCCAGCGCCGTCCTCGCGGGCGTCGGTGAAGCAGGAGCGGGACTCGCCTTGGCCCTGGGCCTGGCCACCCCTGCCGCCGGCGCCGCTGCTGCCACCACCATGGGCGTAGCAGCCAGCGTCCACGCCCCGAACGGTTTCTTCGCCCAAGAGGGCGGCCTCGAATATCCCGCGGTGCTGGGCCTGGCAGCAGCGGCGTTCACCATTGGCGGCTCAGGTCCCTTCTCCCTGGATGCACTCACCGGCCATGTCCTGGACCGGCCCTGGATGCGGATCACCGCTTTGGCCGTGATCCCCACGGCCATCGCCGTCCAGATTGCCCGCCGCCGCAAAGCCCTGGCCGCCGACGCCGCAGCCCCTGGCGCAGGCACCGCCGCCGAAGCAGGATGAACCCGGCCCTGTGACTATCCACGCGGCAGATACCACCTAGACCCAAAGGACCGTTCCCCGGCCAGCCCATCCCTGCGAAAGTCGAAGAAACACGCTTTCGGAAGGACTTTTTATGCCTGTCTCCAGCCAGCGCCTGGCCGGCAAGACCGCCGTCATCACCGGAACGGCCAGCGGCCAGGGCAGGGCGGCGGCGCTCGCCTTCGCCCGGGCAGGAGCGGTGGTGGTCGGCTGCGACATGGACGACGACGGCGCCGCGGCCACGGTTGCGTCGGTCACCGCCGCTGGTGGCCGGATGAGCAGCAGCCGGGTGGATCTCACGGACGAGGCAGCCGTGGCGGCGTGGGCTGCGGGTGTCGCCGCTACGCATGGCCAGGTCCACATCCTGTACGCCAACGCCGCAGTCACGCGCTTCGCCCCGGTGGAGGAGCTCACCTTCGATGACTGGAAATGGAACATTGAACACGAGATGGACGTGGTGTTCCTGCCGGTCAAGTACTTCTGGCCGCAGCTGATCCAGGCCGTAAACAGTGCCATTGTCCTGGTGGGCTCCACAGCGGGGGTGACCGGCTCCATGACCAACGGCCGGCTGGCCCACACGGCCACGAAGGGAGCGGTGGTGGCCATGACCAAACAGCTCGCGGCCGAGGGCGCTCCGCATGGATTGCGCGTCAACGCCGTCAGTCCCGGAATGATCCGTACCGCAGCCACGGAGGGCAACCTGCTGGCAGCGGACCACCCCATGCGGACCATTGAGGGGAGCATCCCGCTGGGGCGGATCGGGGCGCCCGAAGAAGTCGCCAACTGCGCGCTGTTCCTGGCATCGGATGAGGCCTCGTATGTGACCGGCGCAAACCTAATGGTCGACGGCGGCTGGTCGGCCGTGCTGCCTGGCTAAGTTTCTGCGGTGGCCCCCAACCAGGTAGCGCGATGTGTCGTTTTGGGCCCTCAGAACGACACTTAGCGCTACCTAGTTGGGATTCGGGGCTAGCGGAGGGCGTCGGAGACCGACTTGGCGCCGCCGTGGCCCGACTGGCCGCCGTCCACCGGGATCTCGGCGCCCGTCACGAAGGATGAGAGCGGGCTGAGGAGGAAGAGCACGACGCCGGCCACCTCCTCCACGCTTCCGGAACGTCCCAGCGGGGTTTCCGCTAGGGTGGCCTGCCGGAACTCCGGCTTGGCGCCCGCCGTCATGGGAGTCTCTATAAAACCGGGGTGGACGGTGTTGACGCGGATCCCGCGAGGCCCGAGTTCCATGGCCGCCACCTGGGAGAGCCCGCGCAGCGCCCACTTGCTCGCTGTGTACGCCACCGGATAATGGGCGGTCAGCCCGGCGACCGAGCCCACATTGACGATCGATGCGCCGCTGCCCATCAGCAGGGACAGGGCCTGGATTCCTAAAAGGCTGCCGGCCACGTTCACGTCGTAAACCTTCTGCAGATCCGCCATGGAGGCATCCAGGAGCCTGCTCCGCTGGGTGATGCCGGCGTTGTTGACCAGCCCGTCCACCTGCCAGCCCCGGGACCGGATCCACCCCGCGAGGCCGGACCAACCGGAGGCGTCGCTGACGTCCAGCCGCCGGTATAACAGCTCACCGCCCAATGCAGGGGACGCATCCGCCAGTCCGGCCGGGGCGTCGGCTGTGAGGTCCGTGGCGATGACCCGTGCCCCCGCCTCCGCCAGCAGCCGTGCTTCCGCCGCGCCCTGCCCCTGGCCTGCGCCGGTGACCACCACGGTCCGCCCTTCAAGCTGGAGCGAAACCACCCTAGACGCCGGAAGGAGCCGCAGCGGCAATCCGGTTGCGGGGCCTCGGGCGGGCTGCCACACGGGTCACGGCCTCGCGCCTGGCGCCCACCGTGTTCTCGATGGTGCCGATCCCTTCCACCGTCATCCTCACCACGTCGCCGGTTGCCAGGGGCGGGGGAGTCTTGGAACCGTTGCGTCCCCACAGCTCGGCGAGGCAGCCGCTGCCGCAGGTGCCGGAGCCCAGGACGTCGCCGGGCCGCACCACCGAGTCCTGTGAGGCGTAGGCCACGAGCTCGGCGAAGGGCCAGCCCATGTTGGAGAGCAGGTCCTGGCCGATAGGCTCGCCATTGACTTCGACGGCCATGGAGATGGGCAGGAATCCCTCGGCGTCGTGCCGGTCCTCGAATTCGTCCGCCGTGACGATCCAGGGGCCCAGCGTGTTGGCGAAGTCCTTGCCCTTGCAGGGGCCGAGGCTGACCTTCATCTCCCGCCGCTGCAGGTCCCGCGCGGACCAGTCGTTGAGGATGGTGTAGCCGAAGATGTGCCGGTGCGCCTCCGCGGCGGTCAGGTTCCTGCCATCGCTCCCGGGGACGCGTCCGACGACGGCGGCGACTTCCGTTTCAAAGTCCAGGTCCTCACAGCCTGCCGGAATACCGATCACCTCGCCCGTGCCGGTCACCGTGTGCGGGTTGGTGAAGTAGAACGTGGGCGCCTCGTACCATTCGGGCACCACGCCGGCCACGCCGTCGATGCTCTTCCGCACGCCTTCTACGTGTTCCTCGAACGCCACGAAGTCCCGGATGGTGGCGGGCACCAGCGGGGCGAGCAGTTGCACCTCCGCAAGCGGAACGGCAGGGGCGGAACCTACGGTTTCCCGGGCAACGCGCAGGGTTTTATCCAGCCCGGCGTCCAACAGGGTCTGGACGCCCTGGCCGGCGGGCAGCGCGTAGCAGTGTCCGCCGTCCACAAAGCCGGACTGCGTCCCGCCGTCGTAATTCCAGCGTGCGATCTTGACCATGAGGGTGTTCCTTAAGCAGTGGGTCGGGCGGCCAGGGCGGCCGCTGCCATGATGCCCAGGGTGCGTGCGTTGCCGCCCAAAACCTGGGCCTCGCCGTCGGACGGGAGGCCGGCAGCCTGGACCTCGTCCACGGGAAGGTCGGAGCCCATGTCGAACGGGTAGTCCGAGCCGAGCAGCACCTGCTCCGGACCCGCGGCGGCGACGAGCGCCCGGAGTTCCGCGGCGCTGTGGACCAGGGAATCGAAGTACAGCTTTTTCAGATAGGACGACGGCGGCTGGGCGCAGCCGTGTGCCTCGGGCCGGACCTTCCACGCGTGGTCGGAGCGGCCAAGTTTCGTGGGCAGGTAACCGCCGCCGTGCGCCGCCAGCACTTTCAAATCCGGGTACCGGTCCAGGACGCCGCTGAAGATCAGGTGGGACAGTGCCACCGCGTTTTCTGCGGGTTGGGACACGGTGTTGGCGAGGTAGAAGCGGTCCAGCCGTTCATCCAGCGAGCAGCCGAACGGGTGCAGGAACACCAGGGCGCCCAGCTCCTCGGCCCGGCTCCAGAACGGTTCCAGGCGGGGGTCGGAGAGTTCGACGGTGCTGCGTTCCGGATCGTTCGGCGTGGCGGCGAACGATCCGATTTCGACGCCGAGCAGTCCGCACTCCAGCACCGCATGTTCCAGGGCTTCCACCATCAAGGCGGGGTGCTGGAGCGGGACCAGGCCCAGACCGTTGAGCCGCGCCGGGGCACGGTCAACGAACTCCCGCACGGCCTGGTTGGCTTGCTTCGCTACCTGCAGGGACAGCTCTTCGCCGGCGAAGTAGTAGAAGTGCGACGGCGACGGCGAGACCAGCTGCACGTCCACACCCTGGGCGTCCATGTCCGCGAGCCGGCGGTCCAGGTCCGTCAGCTGCGGCCAGCGCTCCTTGATCATCCGGCCCGAAGCGGCCATCGATTCGGGTCCGTTGCGCCGCACCTCCAAAGCCTGCTGGGCGCCGAAGCCCTCGGGATCCGCCTCGGCCACCAGCTGCTGCAGGGCCGGAAGCAGGATATGCGCGTGGACGTCAACGGTGGGGGTTCCCGGATCTGGCGTGCGCGTGCTCATGCGGGTTCCTTCACCAGGCTGGAGATTGAATGCATGAGTCCGGGCACATTGGCATCCCGGACGCCGTCGAGCATCCACTGGCCCAACTGGACGGACGCATCGACAACTGCCTTTGCCCTGTCCAGGCGGCGGTCGGTGAACTCTTTCCAGAGCGTCTCCGTAACGTCGTCGGCACTGATAAGCAGCTCGGCCAGCACAGCCGCATCCTCCATCGCCATCGCAGCACCCTGCGCAATCGTGGGCGGGCAGCTGTGCGCGGCGTCGCCGATGATGACACTGCGGCCGCGGTTCCAGGGCCCGTCCACCAGATGCGTGGTGAACCAGGTGTAGTTGATGCGGGCACTGTGGTCCAGGTTGGCGCGGATCTCGTTCCAGGGGCCGCCGTACGCCGCGGCGAGTTCAGCCATAATGCGGGGGCCGTCCTCGTGCTTGCGCTCCTGTGCCTTCTCCACAAGGTAGGCGTAGATGGTGTCAGGGCCGGTGGGGCAGTAGCCGGCGATGAAGCAGGGTCCGCCGTAGGTCAGGTCCGTCCGGACCACCTCTTCGGGGCGCTCCACGAAGGCGCGCCAGATGCCCATGCCCGTGGGCTGGGGTTCAACCTCGATGCCGATGGCCGTGCGGACGGCAGAGTGCAGTCCATCGGCGCCGATGAGGAGGTCGTAGGTGGCGCTGCGGCCGTCGTCGGTGCTCACGGTGACTGACCCGCCGTCGTCCGTTATGCCGGTGACCGTCTTGCCGTAGCTGATCCGGGCGCCCGCGTTCTCTGCCCGTTCGCGGAGGATGGCGGTGAGGTCGGGGCGGTACATGCCCATCGTGGCGGGGAGGTCCTCGCCGCCGGTACGGATGTCGTCAAGGACTGCGATGACGGTGCCGGCCGGGTCCGGGGCGCGCAGGCCCAGGGTGCTGAAGCCGTAGCCCTTCGCCTCGACCTGCTCCCAGACGCCGAGTTGGCGGAGGATCCGCAGGGCGTTGCCCTGCAGGGTGATGCCGGATCCAAGGGTCTGCGGTGCTTCCGCCTTCTCGAGGATTTCCACCTGGATTCCGGCGTCGGCCAGGAGGATGGCTGCGGTCAGTCCCGCGGCTCCGGCCCCGACGATTCCGACGTTCTGTACTGCTGCCATCGCTGACTCCTTTGTATTGACGGCGTTACTGCTGGTGGTTTTGTTGCTGTTTTAACTGAAAAGCTACCGGACGGCGATCGGGTTGACGGGCGATCCCACAGCTCCGGTGATGGGCAGCGGGGCTGCGGTCAGCAGGAAGTCGTACCTGCCGTCTGCTGCGCACGCTTCCGCCAGTCCGTCCGGGTCCCACATCTCGCCCAGGAACAGCCCCAGGTTGGGAATGGCGATCTGGTGCAGGGGCTGGAAGGCGGCGTCGAACTCGTTGGGACGGACCTCGAAGCCCCACGTGTCCGTGGCGATTCCGGCGATTTCGGAGCGGTGCAGCCAGGGCGCCGTGGTGAAGGACAGCCCCGGGGCCGACCCGCCCGCGTAGTCACCCCAGCCGTCGCGGCGGACCCGGGTGTACTGCCCGGTGCGGATCACCACGATGTCGCCCCGGCCCACCTTTGAGCTGGGGCCCTGCAGTGCGATGGTGCGCTCCAGGTGCTCCGGGGTGATGGCGAAACCGTCGGGCAGTTCGCCGTCGTTCCTGCCCAGGTCCGGTCCGAGCGCACGCCCAACGTCCAGCAGGACGCCGCGGGTGACGATCTTGGCCGCGGCGGTTTCGATTCCCGTTACCAGGTCGCCTTCGGACGTCACTACGTCGCCGGCGGCGCGGCCGTTCCAGGCCTTGCCCTGGTCGAAGATGTGGCCCAGGCCGTCCCACTGGGTGGAGCACTGCAGGGGCATGGCGATCACGTCGTCCGCTCCGCCGAAGCCGTGCGGGAAGCCCTGGTTGCCGCGTTCGGCGTCCACCCCGGTATCCGTCATGGTGTGGACGGGGTTGGTGCGGCGGCGCCAGCCCTTCTGCGGGCCGTTGGTGTCGAACGGCTGGGACAGCGAGAAAGCCTCACCGGACTTCACCAGTGCCGCGGCCTCGACGCGCTTGCCGGCGTCGATGAAGTTCAGCGTTCCCAGGACGTCGTCGTCGCCCCAGCGGCCCCAGTTGTTGTGGGCCGCGGCCATGGTGCGGATGCTGCCGAGCGGGTCGTCACGCCGGATCACCGGGGAATCGGTGGATTCCCCGGTGGCGGCGGTTGGTGCTGTGTCCTGGGTGGTCACTGGGCACCTTCACTTGTGGTTTCGTCCTTGCAGTGGATGAGCTGGGTGCCCAGTCCTGTGATGGTGCCTTCCATGACGTCGCCGTCCTGCAGCAGCCGGCCCCAGTGCTGGCCGTTGCCGGCGGGGCTGCCGGTGAGCACCAGGTCGCCGGGGCGCAGCGGCATGATCTGGGAGGCTTCGCTGACGAGCTTGGCGACGCCGAAGATCATGTCCTGCGTGGACTCGTCCTGCATGGCCTTGCCGTTGAGCTTCAGCGTCACCTGGACGTCCTGCGGGTCGCCGAAGAACTTGGCGGGCACCAGCAGCGGCCCGGTGGGAAGGAAGCCGGGGGCGTTTTTGGCGCGGTACCAGTCCGAGCCGATGGCCGGCATGTCCTTGCGGAAGACGTATTCACGGGTGGTGATGTCGTTGACCATGGTGTAGCCGAAGACGTAGTCCAGGGCTTCCTCGGGGGTGACGCGGAACGCGGTCCTGCCGATGACTGCTGCCAGTTCCAGCTCCCAGTCGTGGGACTTGGAGTAGGCAGGCAGGGTGAGGTCGTCCGTGGCGGAGGCGATCGCCGTCGGGAGGCCGATGAAGAAGTACGGCGTGCCCTGGCCTGCCCGCTTGTCCATCATGGCGGCGGTCTTGGCGCGCACTTCCTCCTCGTCCTCGCCCGGTTCGCGGTGCGCGGCGGCGAGGTCGATGACGTGCTTGCGGTAGTTCGCGCCGGTCTGCAGGACCTGGGCGGGTTCCACCGGTGCGAGGACCTCGACGTCGGCCAGCGCCAGGCCGGCATCCTGGCCGGCCGAGGCGGCGAGGCCGTCCAGTTGGGCTTCGGTGGTGTCCCAGTGCTCGATCAGGGAGTTGATGTCCCCGTCCAGCGGCAGGACCCGGTCACCCACCAGCAGGCCGGCGCGGGCCTTGCTGTCGCCGGCTTCCTGGAAGCGGATCAGGGCATATGTTGCTTCAGGCATATCTTTCTAGCCCCGTCCCTGCTTCGCGTAGGGGTTCAGGAGGGCTTCCTTCATCTCGGGGGAGGCGCCTTCTTCGGTCGCGGTGAAACCCTCGGCCGGCGGGAAGGATTCGGTCATGGAGTGCGGCATGGCGCCGTTCTTGTAGAAGTTGTTGGAGCCCAGCGACGGCTTCCAGGTGTTGGCGTCCCAGTCCGGGACGTAGTTGCGGTAGCCGCCGGAGTTCAGTTCGACGCGCAGGCCGGACGGGTCGCGGAAGTAGAGGAAGTTCTGCTCGCCCACGCCGTGGATGGAGGGGCCGTATTCCATGGGGGTGCCGTTTTCCATCATGACGTCCGCGGTGCGGAGCAGGTCCTCGGTGGCGTCCACCCAGAAGGCGATGTGGTTGACGCGTCCGGCGCGGCTGGAGGTGTCCAGGACGACGCCCAGGTCGTGGGACTTTTCGTTGGTGGTGAGGACGGAGAAGACGGTGATGGGTGCTTCGTCCAGGTCAACGAAGGCCATGACGCGGAAGCCGAGGGCCTCGTTGTACCACTTGGCGAAGCCGCGGACATCGGAGGATGCCACCGTGACGTGGTCAAGGAAGCGGGGTGCGGCGGCGTGGCTGCTGCGGCGTTCCGGCCGGTCCGGGTAGGTGGACTCGAAACCCGGCTCGGCGACGAACTTCTCCACTTCATAGAAGAGGCGCATGTGGTGGCCGTAGGGCCCGGTGAACTCGTACGCCTTGCCGAAGCCGTGGCCGCCGGGCGTCCAGGTTCCCTGCACGCCGGTTGCTTCGATGCGCTCGGCTGCGGCTTCCAGGGCCGTTTGGGAGTTGGTGCGCCAGGCCATCCGGCCCAGGGACGCTTCCGGTCCTTCCGTGATGACCAGGCTGTAGCGGTAGTAGTCGCCCCAGCAGCGCAGGTAGACGTTGCCGTCCACGCGGTCGATGATGCGCATGCCGAACTTTTCCTCGTAGAACCGTGCCGAGGCTTCGACGTCCGGGGTGGTGATCTCGAGGTGGGCAAGATGGGAGAGGGGAGTTTCCACGTTGAAGTCCTTCTGGTTACTGGCTGCGGTCGGTTTGGTGCAGGTCCTGTAACTACTGTGAGGGACTTCATATATTTGGAGAAGCAGCAGTTTTCAATAGCAACTATCCGTTGCACTGATACCTCAAGCTAACGCTCTCTCACCTGATGCGCCTTAACGGCCGGCGCTCTCTCACTTTCTTCAGGAAAGTGAGAGAGCGCCGGCGAAAATAATGCGAAAGGTGAGAGAGCGTTGCGTTATTCCTTGCCGAGCCCGGCCGCGGAGGTCTTCTCAGCCGTTACGCCGTTGAGTGCGGTGAGGTCGAAGATGCCGTTGATGTCGGCCTGCTTGGTGGTTCCTGCGGCGACGCCATCGGCCAGGAGCTTCTCGTACGTTCCGGCCAGCGGGTCCACGGTGAACACGATGTTCTTCAGTGAGCGGTCGATCACGTCCGCCTTCAGCTCGGCGCCGGCCGCTTCCTTCAGCGCCGCGTTGATGACGCTGGCCTTTTCAGCGTCGGCAGCCTTGTTCAGCCACTCGACCGACTTCACATGGCCTTTGAGGAGGGCCTTGACGGTGTCCGGGTGTTCGGCGGCGAACTTCTGGTTCACGATCAGGATGGTGGTGGGGAACTCGCCGGGCTTGCCGGACAGCGAGCCGTCCCACAGGTCCTTTTCGTCCACCAGGACCTTGGCGCCGGCGGTCAGCACAAGGCGCGAGGCCCAGGGCTCAGGCAGCCACGCGCCGTCGAGCTTTCCGTCCTGGAACAGTTTCAGGGTCTGGGCGTTTTCGGTGGGGTTGATGGCTACGTCGCCGCTGCCGTCCACATTGGTCTTGTAGCCCTGGGATGCCAGCCACGCGCGGAGCGCAACGTCCTGGGTGCCGCCCAACTGGGGGGAGGCGAGGGTCTTGCCCGCCAGGTCTGCGGGCGAGTTGATCTCGGGCTTGACCACAAGCTGGGCGCCACCGGCCGCGGCGCCGGCAATGATGTGCACCGATTCGCCGGCGCTCTTGACGTAGGAGTTGATGGCCGGGTTCGGGCCGATGTAGGTGGCGTCGATGGCACCGGCATTCAGTGCCTCGATGGCGGCCGGGCCGGCGTTGAACACCTGCGTGCTGAGCTTCGTGTCGCCAAGTTCTCCGGCAATGTGTCCCTGGCTGACGCCCACGAGAGCCGGGGCGTGGGTGACGTTGCCGAAGTAGCCGAGCTTCAGTTCGGCGGCGGGGTTGCCGGCCGGCGCACTCTGCTCCGCTGCCGCGGTGCTGTTGTTGCTGTTCACCGCGGAGGCGACGGCGGCACCACCGCCGATGAGGGCGAGGATACCGGCGGCGATGCCGATCTTCAGTCCGAGGGGACGCTTGGGTGCCGACTGGCCGGCAACAATGCGGGTGGAGCTTTCCTGGTTCTGCGGACTCTTGTCCTGGGGAGTAGTCATCGGGAAATTCCTTTGCTGGGGCGGATGCTGAGTTGAGATTACGGAGCGGCCGGCAGCGCCACAATCATTCGTGTAGCAGGGGTTCACGGGGCGACGCGAACGCTCAACGCGGCGTAGCGGCGCGTCAAGAAACGTCGCGGAGCGTCTTTTTTCGGTCTGTTGGCTGATGGGTGGGCGTCGCCTCGAGGTTGAGATGCCGCTGATGCCGTTCCGGCCCTGCTGCGGGATGCGCCGCCACGGTATTGCCCATAGTCTGGCCAAGTGGATACCAGCACCGTGAACTCCGGCGAACAGGTTGACAGGCAGTCCCGCATTCTCGAAGCGGCACTGGCCCTGCTGTCGCGCCACGGCATCTCAGGCGTCAATATGCGCGCGGTGGCCCGGGAAGCGGGCGTCGCCCTCGGGCTGGTGAACTACTACTACGAAGACAAGTCGAGCCTGATCCGCGCGGCCCTGCACCGGATCGACCAGCATGACCTGATGCTGGTCACGCCCGACCCCGACTCGCCGCCGGACGAGCAGCTGAAGAAGGCCCTCCAGCGCGTCGCGGGCCCGGAGTTGCTGACCACACAATATCTGTCCCTGCGGCTCCATTTATGGGCGCTGGCACAGGCTCATGAAGACTTCGCAGCCATCAACGCGGCAGCGTTTGAGCGCTACCTCCAGGGGCTCGCGACGTTGATCGGCAATGCCAGGCCCGGGCTTTCCAATGACGAATGCAGGGAGCGGGCCGCAGACATCGTCGTGGTGCAAAACGGGATGTGGCTCACCGCGCTCCTTGGCGTTGACAAGGATTCCATCCGCCGGAGCATCGCCCGGACCGAAGAGATCGCCTTCGCCGCTTAGCGGCCCGCTTTACCCTCTTTCGCGGATGGAAGCCGTCCGCACTTCCATCGCTGCGCCCTGCCGCTGCGGTTCCGCGTTCATGACAGCCGCCCGTCATATTCGATGCCCAGGGACGGCGTTTCGCCTCCATTTCACCCCGCGACGTTTCGTCGGCGTTAAATCTTGAACGTTTGTCCAGTCGGACTATTGAACACTTGTTCAATGTGGATTACTGTGCATGAGTATGACGTACACCACAGCTCATGGATTTCCGGCACCGCGTTGATTCAGCGCTGATTCATCAGCGGTCCGCATCCACCACTTCAGGGATTTCCAACGCTTTTCCGGGGCATCGCCGTGTATCGCCGGCTTCCGGAAGAAGGACCACCAGCCCTCAGCGGCTGGCCTGCACCAGGTAGAAAGAGAGTTTCCAGCATGACAAAAACCCACTACGACTATGTCATCGTCGGCGGAGGAAGCGCGGGTTCCGTGCTCGCCAACCGCTTGAGCGAAGGGGGCAACAGCAGCGTCCTGGTTCTTGAGGCCGGACGCAGCGACTACCCCTGGGACCTGTTCATCCAGATGCCTGCCGCGCTGACCTTTCCCAGCGGCAACCCGCTGTATGACTGGCGCTACGAATCCGACCCGGAACCCTTCATGGGCGGCCGCCGCGTAGCACACGCCCGCGGCAAGGTCCTGGGCGGCTCCAGCTCCATCAACGGCATGATCTTCCAGCGCGGCAATCCCCTCGATTACGAGCGCTGGGGCGCCGACGCCGGCATGGATACCTGGGATTTCGCGCACTGCCTGCCCTACTTCAACAAAATGGAAAACGCCCTGGCAGCGGACCCGGATGACGAACTGCGCGGCCACGACGGCCCGCTGGTCCTGGAACGCGGTCCGGCCACCAACCCGCTCTTCCAGGCGTTCTTCAAAGCCGCCCAGGAAGCCGGCTACCCCCTGACCGACGACGTCAACGGCTACCGCCAGGAAGGCTTTGCGGCCTTCGACCGCAACGTCCACAAGGGCCAGCGCCTCTCCGCCTCCCGGGCCCACATCCGCCCCAATACACGCCGCCCGAACCTCACCGTCCTGACCCGGGCGATGGTCACCAAAGTCAACTTCAAGGGCACGGTGGCCACCGGCGTCACCTACCGCCGCAACGGCCAGACCCACGTGGTCAACGCCGGCGAGGTCATCCTGTCCGGCGGCGCCATCAACACCCCGCAGCTGCTGCAGCTCTCCGGCGTGGGCGAAGCTGGGCACCTGAAATCCCTGGGCATCAACCCCGTGGTCAACCTTCCCGGCGTCGGCGAGAACCTGCAGGACCACCTGGAGGTCTACATACAGCACGCCTGCACCCAGCCGGTGTCCATGCAGCCGGCTCTGGACGTCTGGCGCATGCCGTGGATCGGCATGCAGTGGCTCTTCGGCCGCAAGGGCCCGGCCGCTACCAACCACTTCGAGGGCGGCGGCTTCGTCCGCTCCAACGAGGACGTCGCGTACCCGAACCTGATGTTCCACTTCCTCCCTGTTGCCGTCCGCTACGACGGCCAGAAGGCGGATGCCAAGCACGGCTACCAGGTGCACATCGGGCCCATGTACTCCGACGCCCGTGGCACCCTCAAGATCAAGTCCACCGATCCCACGGTGCATCCATCCATGGTGTTCAACTACCTGTCCACGGACCAGGACCGCCGTGAATGGGTCGAGGCCGTCCACGTGGCCCGCGACATCCTGGGCCAGTCCGCCATGGGGCCCTTCAACGGCGGCGAGCTCTCACCCGGCCGGGCCGTGCAGACCGACGCCGAAATCCTGGACTGGGTGGCCCGCGACGCGGAAACCGCCCTGCACCCCTCCTGCACGGCCAAGATGGGGCCGGAGTCCGATCCGATGGCAGTGGTGAACCCGCTCGACATGTCCGTCCACGGAACACAGGGCCTCCGGGTCGTGGACGCCTCGGCCATGCCGTACGTGACCAACGGCAACATCTACGCCCCCGTCATGATGCTCGCCGAGAAGGCAGCCGACCTGATCGCCGGGAAGGCCCCGCTGGCGCCGCAGCATGCCGAGTTCTACCGGCACGGCATCAGCCCGCTGGAGCGTAACGGCGCCGGCGCTGCGGCTGCCCCTGCGGCAAAGGCATAGGCATGATTGATGGACTCGAAAAGGAGAAACGATGACCGCCACCGCTGAGCAGGTCCGCGACGCCGGACAAGCGCAGGACGCCATCAAGGGCTTGTACATTGACGGTGCCTGGCACCAGGCGTCCGACGGCGGGACAACCGTTGTGCGCTGCCCGGCGGACGGGCAGGAAGTGGCGGTAGTCGCCTCATCCACCGTAGAGGACGCGGAGCGGGCAATCGCCAGTGCCCGGGCAGCGTTCGACGGCGGTGCGTGGCGCCGGCTGACCGACATTGAACGCGGCGAGGTCCTGCTTCGCGTCGCCGCGTTGCTCGAGCGGGACAAGGCGGCGTACGCCCGGGCCGAAGCACTGGACACAGGCAAGCGCCTCGTGGAGGCTGAATACGACATTGACGACATTGCCTCCTGCTTCCGTTACTACGGCAAGATAGCGGGCCTCGATGCCGGCCGGGTCATCGATACGGGGCGGCCGAACGCCATCAGCCGCGTGGTCTACGAACCGCTCGGCGTCTGTGCCCTCATCGCGCCCTGGAACTACCCGCTCCTGCAGGCGGCCTGGAAAGTGGCGCCGGCACTCGTTGCGGGAAATTCCTTCGTGCTCAAGCCCAGCGAGCTCACACCGTCCACGTCCGTCCTGCTCATGGAGACCCTGGCAGAGGCCGGCGTTCCGGCCGGCGTGGCTAACCTGGTCACGGGATCCGGGTCGCGGGTGGGCCCCCTCCTCAGCTCCGACCCGCGCGTGGACCTCGTCTCCCTGACCGGGAGCCTGGCCACGGGCCAGACCATCATGGCGGCGGCCGCGGAGACCGTGAAGCGGGTCGCCTTCGAGCTCGGCGGGAAGAACCCCAATGTCGTCTTCGCTGACGCCGACTGGGACGCCGCCGTCGACAATGCCCTGACCGCCGTGTTCCTGCACTCCGGCCAGGTTTGCTCGGCAGGGGCGCGCCTCGTGGTCGAGGAGACCATTGCGGAGCGCTTCGTGGCCGAGGTGGTGGAACGCGCCCAGAAGATCCGGATGGGCGGACCTTTCGACCCCAACGCGGAAACGGGTCCGCTGATTTCGGCCAGGCACCGCGACCAGGTCCACGCTTACGTCCAGGCCGGCATCGCGGAGGGCGCGGAGCTTTTGTGCGGCGGCTACATTCCCGACGACGGGCCCCTTGCGGACGGGTTCTTCTACCCGCCCACGGTGCTTGGCAACTGCCGCTCCGGCATGAGTGTGCTGCGGGAAGAGTCATTCGGCCCGGTGCTGACCATCGAGACGTTCCGGACCGAGGAGGAGGCCGTTGCCATCGCCAACGACACCGAGTACGGCCTGGCGGGTGCGGTGTGGACGTCCGACGCGTCGAAAGCACAGCGCGTTGCGGGAGCCCTGCGGCACGGAACAGTATGGATCAATGATTACCACCCGTACGTCCCGCAGGCGGAGTGGGGCGGTTTTGGGAAGTCCGGCATCGGCCGTGAACTTGGCAGCGCCGGCCTCAACGAATACCGCGAGGCAAAACATATCTGGCAGAACATCCAGCCCGCGCCCAGCGGCTGGTTTGGCTCACCTGCCGATGACGCCGGGGTGGGGGCCGCCGGCTAGCACCAGCATTTGGGGGACTTGGCCGGGCGCCGCAGGCGCGGCGCCCGGCCGCCGATATAACCCGTGTCCAATGGCGGCCATGGGTCATCACCATCGTGCTTTTCCACATAGGAGTTCAGATGTTCGAACCCAGCAAGAGTACTGATTCAAGCGGCATGGACGAGTTCGGCTATGCCCAGACCCTGGACCGCAGCATCGGCAAATTCGCCAGTTTCGCGGCCGGAGTCAGCTACATTTCCATCCTCACCGGCGTGTTCCAGCTTTTCTACTTTGGTTTTTCCATGGCCGGCCCCGCCTACGCGTGGTCCTGGCCCCTCGTCTTCGCCGGCCAGCTCATGGTGGCGCTCTGCTTCGCCGAGCTCGCCGGACGGTATCCGGTGGCCGGCTCGGTGTACAACTGGGCCAAGCGGCTCTCGTCAGGGACGTTCGCCTGGCTGGCGGGCTGGCTGCTGCTCATCTCCTCGATCGTGGCGCTCGGAGCCGTGGCCCTTGCACTGCAGCTCACCCTGCCCCAGATCTGGTCCGGTTTCCAGATCATCGGTGACGGCACCGGCACCTACGATTTCGCCCTCAACGGCGTGCTGCTCGCCAGCATCATGATCTCCATCTCCTCCCTCATCAACGCCTTCGGCGTGAAGCTGATGACCAAGATCAACAGCATCGGCGTCTTCGTGGAGCTAGCCGCCGCCGTGCTCCTCATCCTGGCCCTTGGCTGGCATGTGGTGCGGGGGCCGGAAGTCCTTTTCAGCACCGAAGGCTACGGCATGGACCACGACCTTGGCTTCTTCGGGGTGTTCCTCATCGGGGCCATGGCCTCCGGTTACGTGATGTATGGCTTTGACACGGCCAGTTCCCTCGGCGAGGAGACGAAGGACCCGAAAAAGACCGCACCCAAGGCCATCCTCCGTGCCATTACGGCGTCCTTCATCCTCGGCGGCCTGATTCTCCTTGGCGGACTCCTGGCCGCGCCCGACCTCAGCGACCCCAAGCTGGGCGCTGCCGACGGCGGTCTGCAGTACATCGTGCTCTCCGTCCTGGGAGGCCCCTTCGGCAAGGCGTTCCTGGTGTGCATCGTGGTGGCCGTGATCGTCTGCACCCTGGCCGTTCACGCCGCCGCCATCCGCATGATGTTCGCCATGGCCAGGGACAACAACCTGCCCTTCAGCCGCCAGCTCAGCAAGGTGCACCCGGAGCGGAAGACGCCCACGGTGGCGGCAATCGTCATCGGACTCATCGCCATCATTCCGCTGATCGTCAACGTCTCCCAGCCCGCCATCTTCACCATCCTTTCCAGCATCAGCATCGTCCTGATCTACCTGTCCTACCTGCTGGTCACCGTTCCGCTGCTCCGCAAGCGGTTCCAGAAAAAGTGGCCGCTCGCGGATGACGGCACTGAGCCGGGCTTCAGCCTGGGCAAGTGGGGGCTGCCCGTGAACATCCTCGCGGTCCTGTGGGGCGGCGCCATGACCCTGAACCTCATCTGGCCCCGCCCGGAGATCTACAACTCGGTGCCCCCGTTTGAGTGGTACCTGCAGTGGGGCGGAGTGATCTTCGTTGCCACCGTCGCCGGCGGCGGGGCCCTGCTGTACCGCCTGAAAATCAGGCACCAGACGGGTGTCCTGGCCGAACACGCCGCACCCGCCCACCCGGCTGCGGATGTCAGCGGGCCGGATGCTCCAGCTGCGCCCCAGCTGGTGTCAGCACCCGTTTCCAACCCGTAGCCTTACCCACCCTTGGCATCGTCCAACCCCGGACGCGCTGCCAGTCCTGACGGGCATCCCTTTGCGAAACCTGCGAAAGGATGCCCGTCAGTGCTGGTTATGGCCGGTTCCGGGGAAACCGCCCCGCTGCTGGCCGTCCCGCAGGGACTTCCCAAGGTAATCCACCTACCATTGCCCACATGAAGGTTGCCCGAGAGGCCCGCTCTGCTGCCGTGGTGATCAACGCCGGATCACGCCGGGGGGCGGCTGCCAGGGAGCTGGCGGTGCATGCCCTGCAAAAAGCGGGCGTGCCGGTCTCCGCCGTGCACCACATCCACTCGGGGGCCGAACTGGCCGGGACGCTCGACCGGGTGGTTGCGGACGGTCATGACCTGGTGGTTGTGGGCGGCGGTGACGGGACGGTTTCCTACGCCGCCGGCAGGGTTGCCGGCACCGGCGTCGTGCTGGGTGTTCTTCCGCTGGGCACCGCCAACGACCTCGCACGCACGCTGGAGATCCCGAACAACCTGGCCGAGGCATGTGCTGCGGTGGCAGGCGGGAAGGTGGTGGACATCGACCTCGGCAGGGCAAATGGGCAGCCCTTCCTCAACGTCGCTTCCGCCGGCCTGTCCGTGCGGGTTACCAAGGCTCTCACCCCTGGCCTGAAGCGGCGTCTCGGGCCGCTGGCGTACGGCATTGCCACCCTGCGTTCGTATACCCGGCACGAACCGTTCTCCGCCCGTCTTGAGTTCCCGGAGGAGGACCACGAGCCGATGCAGCTCGAGGGCCTGCTGCAAGTGGCCGTCGGCAACGGCAGGCATTACGGCGGCGGCAACACGGTCTCGCCGACGGCGGGAATCGACGACCACATCCTTGACATCTACGCAATCCTCGCAGCGCCGTTCCGTGAGCATGTAAAGATCGCACGCCTGCTCAGGAACGGAAGCTTTATTGAACACGACCGGGTGTACCACCTCACCACGCGGCGGGTCCGCCTGGTCACCGAGCCGCCCATGCCCGTGAACCTCGACGGCGAAATCGCGGCCGTCACGCCCACGGACTTCACCATCCAGCGGAACGCCGTCCACGTCATCGTGCCGCAGGCCAGCAACAGCGCAATGTTCGACGGGCCGCACGCGCCGGGGGCCCCGTCCGCCTGAGGAATCAGCACTGGTGGGCGCGTGCACACGGTGCAAGGATTGCACGACCAGGCGCAGGGCCCCGAGGAGGTTCGAAGATGACCGATACAACGCCAGCCCAGCCCGCAACCGGTTACGCGCCGGTCAACGGGCTCCGGATGTATTACGAGCTGCATGGCGACGGCGGCACCCCGCTGCTGCTCCTGCACGGCGGGCTGTTCGACATTGAGCAGCAGTTCGGCGCACTGATCCCGGCCCTGTCGGCCGGGCGCCTGGTGATCGCCGCCGACTTCCAGGGGCACGGGCACACCAACGATATTGACCGGCCACTGGCCACGCACCACCTGGCCTCCGATGTCATCGGGCTTCTCGAGCACCTCGCCGTCGGCAAGGTCGATGTCTTCGGATTCAGCGTCGGAGGTGCGGTGGCGCTGCACCTCGCGATCAAGCACCCGGAACTTGTGCGCAAGCTCATCGTGTCGTCGGTATCGTTCCGGCCGGAGGGCGACCGCGGCGGCAACTCCGAAGCTGTGGCGGAGATGACGGTGGACATGATCGCGGGAACTCCAATGGAGGAACGCTACCTTGCCGTGTCTCCGCATCCGGACCGCGAGCACCTGCAGGGCCTGCTGGACAAGCTGGCACACTACGGCGAGGGCGAGCCTGGCTGGAGCGACGACGACATCCGCGGAATCCAGGCGCCGACGCTCTTCACGGTGGGCGACTGCGACATGGTCAAGCTCGACCACGCAGTGAAATTCCTCCAACTGCGCGGAGGAGACGTGAACGGCGACTTCGAGGGTGTGCCCGCGTCGCAGCTCGCGGTGTTCCCCGGCACCACGCACTTCTTCGGGCTCGCACGGACCGACCTGGTTCGCGAGGTTGTGACCACGTTCCTCGATGCGCCGCCGCCATCCGGCTGGGCGGACCGGTGAAGGAGCCACTGTAGTTCCTCCACGGCTGCGGCACCGCAGATCAGGCGGCTTTGACCAGGGGGAGCTCGTCCCAGTGGGTGGTGTACCGCGGTGACTGCATGTCGCGCTTCATGGTCCAGTCCAACCCCGTCTTGATGCCGGCCTGCCCCAGCCCGATGGAGCCGCGGCCAAAGCGCCGGCTCACGTCCTCCAGGAGCGGGCCGATGGCCCGTTCTTCATGCCGGTTCTCAAACGGTTCCAGCGGCGGCTGGTTGCCGGTGGGCCGCAGGTCGGTGAGCATGATCCCAGCCTTGGCGTACTGCAGGCCGTCGCGGATGTTGGGCAGCAGCGCATGCGCGGCCCGGGTCAGCAGGAGCGGATCCGCCGTCGGCATCGGGAGGGAAACGCAGACGGACGGATAAGCCTGCTCCTGCTGGCGGAAAGGAGATGTGGCGGCGAACGCTGTGAGGACCTTTGCCTGCAGCCCGTGTTTCGAGAGCCTGGCACTGGCCTGCTGGCCGTAGATGCCCAGCACCTGCCGCAGTCCCGCTGCGGTGGTGACCGGCTTGGCGAAGGAGCGCGAGAAGATCAGCTGGTCCCGGCCGATGCGCTCTTCCTCCATGGGAATGCAGGGAGTGCCCCGCAGCTCCAGGACCGTGCGCATCAGGACCACGGAGAACTTGTCCCGGATCACCACGGGATCGGCGCGGACCAGGTCCAGGACCGTGAAGATGCCCATCACGTTCAGGCGCCTGGTCAGCCTGCCGGCGATGCCCCAGATCTCCTCCACGGACAGCCGCTCCATCAGGGACTCCCGCTGCGGCCAGGGGACACTGTCCCAGTGGCATACCCCGCCGAACGCTGCGTTGTTCTTGGCCCACTTGTTGCACAGCTTGGCCAGCGTCTTGGTGGGGGCAATCCCCACACACACCGGCACGCCGACGTGGCGGCGGACGGCGTCCTTGATGTTCCGGCCAAGGGCCAGCAGCTGGTCCGGATCGCCTTTGACGCCCAGGAAGGCCTCGTCAATGCTGTAGACCTCCATCCACGCGGAGTGCCTGCCGAGCAGCTCCATGACCCGGGCGCTGATATCCCCATAGAGCTCGTAATTGCTCGATTTGGCCACCAGTCCCCACTCCTTTGCCCGCGGCGCGAGCTTGAACCAGGGCTCACCGGTCGCGATGCCGAGCGCCTTCGCCTCGGGGGACCGCGTCACCGCGCATCCGTCGTTGTTGGACAGCACCACCAGCGGCCGGCCCTCCAGGGAGGGATCGAACGCCCGCTCGGCCGAGGCGTAGAAGCAGTTCACGTCAACATGGGCGATCTGCGGCATCCGGCGCATAAGGACCGGCTTAGTCATGGCCCTGCTCCGGCATGCCGAACCCGGGCGCATACCCTTTACACATGATGGAGGCACCTCGTGGCCACGCCCCAGATGGTGAGCTCGGACAGGGCAGGGACCTTGATGTCCGGGTACTTCGGATTCTCCGCCTGGAGCACCACGCCGGTTGAGGTGATGCGCAGGCGCTTGACGGTCAACTCGCCGTCCAGCACGGCAATCACCACGGAACCGTCCCTGGGCTCAAGGGCCCGGTTGACGATCAGCTCGTCACCGTGGCTGATCCCGGCGCCTTCCATGGAGTCCCCGGTCACCCGCACCACGAACGTGCTGGTGATGTCCTTGATCAGGTGCGCGTTCAGGTCGATCCGGCCGTCGAAGTAGTCCTGCGCGGGCGAAGGAAAGCCCGCCGCCACTGCGACCGGAGAGACCAGCACCGAGAACAACGAGGCGCCCGCATCTATCACGCGGGGACCGACAATAACGCCCACAACACACCCTTATTCGAAAATATGTTCGATTCATTCAGTGTAGCGCCGGCCGCCGACAATCGACCCCCCTCCCGGCGAAAGGGAACCCCTCCCGGCATCCCACGTAGACTGGCAGGATGCGGTTGGTAGCGAGCGACATTGACGGAACGATCCTCGGACATGACGGAAAAATCAGCGACCGCACCGTCCGCGCCTTCCACGCCTGCCGGGACGCCGGCGTCGAACTCGTTTTTGTGACCGGCCGCCCGCCGCGCTGGCTGCACCCGCTGCAGGACCAGCTGGGGCACACCGGACGCGTGATCTGCTCCAACGGCGCCGTGGTCTGGGACCTCGAAGCCGACCGGCTGGTCTCCGCCCGCACCCTCGCCCTCGACGCCGTCCTGGAACTGCGCCGCATCATCAAGCAGCTGCGCCCTGCCGCCCTGTTCGCGGCAGAAACGTTGACCGGGTTCCACCTCGAGCCCGGCTTCATCGAGAACGAATCCAGTGAGCTGCTGTCCGAGTTCACCCCCGCGCCGCTCGCCGACACCCTTGGTGCCGATGATTCCGTAGTGAAGTTCCTCGCCATCGTGCGCGAGGGCACGCCGGACGATTTCCTGGCGGAGGTGCGCCCCGCCGTCGCGCATCTTGCCGCCGCCACCCACTCCTCCCCGGGCGTCCCGATGCTCGAACTGTCCTTGCCAGGCGTCAACAAGGCGGTCACTCTGGCCGAGTACGCCCGGGCACTGGGCATCGACGCCTCCGAGGTGGTGGCGTTCGGCGACATGCCGAACGACATCGAAATGCTCCGCTGGGCTGGCCACGGCTATGCCATGGCCAGCGGACACCCGGAGGCCATCGAGGCTGCCGGGCAGCGCGCGCCGCATTTTGACGACGACGGCGTGGCCCAGGTCCTGGAGGCGCGGCTCGCTTCGCTCGGCGCACGGCAGGCCTGATTCCCGCCGTCGTATTCTCAGCTGGCGCTCACCTGGCGTTCATCTTGGCTCCGTAGCGTGGAGCCCGGAGAGCAGACTCCTCTCCTGCTGGACTAAGGGGTAAAGATGGCAAAGAACGTCAAGCACGAAACCGCCGAAGCACCGCTGCGCAGGGCGACGCCCGCTCCGCACTGGAAAAAGCTCCGGCAGGGTGACCGCGTCCGCGTCCTGCTCTCGCCGGGATTCGAGACCGGCGGCCTGGTGGACGCCATCACCCCTGACAACACCGTGGTGTGGATCAATCTCGACGGCGGCCGCGGGCGCACGCTGCTGCACTGCGGCGACGGCATCGAAATCCTGCCCCACGAGGA
>NZ_QRGQ01000023.1:0-20705 GCF_003367205.1 Arthrobacter sp. RT-1 | reverse complement strand
GTCGTTGGTGCTCTTTGGGGTTACCGGTGATTTGGCGCGCAAGAAGTTGATGCCGGCTGTGTATGACCTGGCGAACCGGGGGTTGTTGCCGCCGAGTTTCGCGTTGGTGGGTTTTGGGCGCCGGGAGTGGAGTGACGCTGATTTCGCCGGTCAGGTGAAGGCTTCGGTCCAGTCCTACGCGCGGACGCCGTTTGATGAGGCGGTGTGGAACCAGTTGGCTGAGGGTATCCGTTTTGTCCAGGGCGAGTTCGACGACGACGGCGCGTTTGAGCGGCTCGGCGAGACGATCAAGGAACTCGACGATGTCCGCGGGACCCGCGGGAACCACGCGTTCTACCTTTCGATCCCGCCGAAGGCGTTTGAGCAGGTCTGCCGGCAGCTGTCCAAGCATGGGCTGGCGCAGGCCGAGGGTGAGAAGTGGCGGCGGGTGGTGATCGAGAAGCCGTTCGGGCACGACCTGGCCTCGGCCCGGCAGCTGAACGACATTGTCGAGTCGGTGTTCCCACCGGACGCGGTGTTCCGGATCGATCATTACCTGGGTAAGGAAACGGTGCAGAACATCCTGGCGTTGCGGTTCGCGAACCAGTTGTTCGAGCCGTTGTGGAACGCGAACTATGTGGACCATGTCCAGATCACGATGGCCGAGGACATCGGCACCGGCGGCCGGGCAGGGTATTACGACGGCGTGGGCGCCGCGAGGGACGTGATCCAGAACCACCTGCTGCAGCTTTTGGCGCTGACTGCGATGGAGGAGCCGATCTCGTTCAACGCCGATGATTTGCGGGCGGAGAAGGAGAAGGTCCTCGCCGCGGTCAAGCTCCCGGAGGACCTGTCCACGCACTCGGCGCGGGGGCAGTTCACCGGCGGCTGGCAGGGCGGGGAACAGGTCCAGGGCTACCTGGAGGAAGAGGGCATCCCGGCCGATTCGACCACGGAGACGTTCGCCGCGATCCGGGTGGACATCCACACCCGCCGCTGGTCCGGTGTCCCGTTCTACCTGCGCGCCGGCAAGCGCCTGGGGAGGCGGGTGACGGAGATCGCGGTGGTGTTCAAACGCGCCCCGAACCTGTTGTTCCGTGACCATGGGGAGGATGACTTTGGGCAGAACGCCGTGGTGATCCGGGTCCAGCCGGACGAGGGCGTGACGATCCGGTTCGGGTCAAAGGTCCCGGGCACGCAGATGGAAGTCCGTGACGTGACGATGGACTTCGGCTACGGCCACTCGTTCACCGAATCCAGCCCCGAGGCGTATGAGCGGTTGATCCTGGACGTGCTCCTCGGTGAGCCGCCGCTGTTCCCGCGGCATGAGGAAGTGGAGCTGTCCTGGAAGATCCTTGACCCGTTCGAGGACTACTGGGCCACCCTGGATGAACAGCCCGAACCCTACGCCCCGGGCTCCTGGGGCCCGGCCAGCGCTGATGAGCTGCTGGCCCGTGACGGACGAACCTGGAGAAGGCCATGATTGTTGACCTGCCCGATACCACCACCTCGAACGTATCCAAGAAGATCATGGCCCTGCGCGAGCAGGGCGGCGTGATCGCCCTCGGCCGGGTGCTCACCCTGGTGGTGGTCACGAAGTCCGGGCTTGAGGAAGAAGCGATCGAAGCCGCGAACGAGGCCAGCCGGGAACACCCCTGCCGGATCATCGTCCTCGCCGACGCCGGCAAAAACGCACCGGACCGGCTCGACGCGCAGATCCGGGTGGGCGGGGACGCCGGCGCCTCGGAAGTGATCGTGCTGCGCGGCTACGGCCAGCTCGCCCACGAATCCGAGTCCCTGGTCGCCGCGCTGCTGCTCCCGGACGCCCCGATCGTGGCCTGGTGGCCGCACGGCGCCCCGGAAAGCGCCTGCGACACCTCCATCGGCCGGATTGCGCACCGCCGGATCACCGACTCCGCCAACGAACCGGACCCGCAGGCTGCACTGGAGAACATCAGGTCCACCTACAAAGCCGGCGACACCGACCTCGCCTGGACCCGCCTGACCAACTGGCGCATCCAACTCGCCGCCGTCCTGGACCAAACCAGCTCAACCAAGGTACTGGCCGCCGAGGTTGAAGGGGCCCCGGATTCCCCGAGCCCGCTGCTGATGGCAGCCTGGCTGCACACCGCGCTGAACGTGCCCGTCACCATCGTGCCGGGCACCCCCGGCACGGGCCTCCGCCGGGTCCGCCTCGCACTTCCCGACGGCGACATCCAGCTCCTCCGCCCCGGACACACCGTCGCTGAACTCACGCAGCCGGGCCAGCCCGCCCAACGCATCTCCCTTCCCCGCCGCAGCCTCCGCGACTGCCTCGCCGAAGAACTCCGCCGACTGGACCCGGACCATGTCTTCGGTGAAACAGTCGCCCAACTGGGGCTGGCAAACCTCATGGCAGCCTCGCCGGATCCCGGTGCTGTGCTGAACCCGCGGCAGGCGTGCCTGGTCCCGGCTTGACCGGTACAGATTGACGGCGCCCGGGACAGAACGGTGGCGGCACAACAACACATCCGGCTTATGGCCACCATCTTGGCTCCGCGGCGCCAAGTCACGGGGTCCGGCCGGATCCATGAAAGGAAACTAAGCAATGGTCCATAAAGTTCAAGCCGTCATCGCCCGGGAGAAGGATGCCCCCGTTTCGCTGGAGACCATCCTGGTGCCGGACCCGGGTCCGGGTGAGGCGCTGGTGGATATTCTCACCTGCGGTGTCTGCCACACGGACCTGCATTACAAGCAGGGCGGCATTGGCGATGAGTTCCCGTACCTGCTGGGCCATGAGGCCACCGGTGTGGTCAGTGCTGTTGGTCCGGACGTCACCGAGGTGGCCCCGGGCGACCGCGTGATCTTGAACTGGCGTGCGGTGTGCGGGCAGTGCCGGGCGTGTGCCAAGGGCCAGCCGCAGTACTGCTTCAACACGGCCAACGCCACCCAGAAGATGACCCTGGAGGACGGGACCGAGCTGTCTCCGGCCTTGGGTATCGGCGCCTTCGCCGAGAAGACGCTGGTCGCGGCGGGGCAGTGCACCAAGGTCGACCCTGAAGCTGATGCTGCGGCGGTGGGCCTGCTGGGTTGCGGTGTGATGGCCGGCATCGGGGCGGCGATCAATACCGGAGGCGTCAAGCGCGGCGAGTCCGTGGCCGTGATCGGCTGCGGCGGAGTGGGCATCGCCGCGATCGCCGGGGCCAAGCTGGCCGGTGCCACGACGATCATCGCCGTGGACATCGATGACAACAAGATCGAGATGGCCAAGTCCCTGGGCGCCACGCATGGCGTGAACTCCAAGCAGGAAGACGCCGTCGAGGCGATCCGTGCGCTGACCGGCGGCAACGGTGCTGACGTGGTGATTGACGCCGTCGGCCGTCCCGAAACCTACAAGCAGGCGTTCTACGCCCGCGACCTCGCCGGCCGGGTGGTCCTGGTGGGCGTCCCGACGCCGGAAATGCAGCTCGAGCTGCCGCTGCTGGATGTCTTCGGCCGGGGCGGGTCGCTGAAGTCCTCCTGGTACGGCGACTGCCTGCCCTCCCGTGACTTCCCGATGCTGGTCAGTCACTACAAGCAGGGCAACCTGGACCTGGACGCCTTCGTCACCGAACGCATCAGTATTGATCAAGTGGAGGAGGCTTTCGAACGGATGCATAAGGGCAAGGTCCTGCGTTCGGTGGTCGACCTGACGCAGAGGAGTGCAATCCAATGACCGTCAGGATTGAGAACCTGGTCACCTCGGGGACGTTTTCGCTCGACGGCGGCACGTGGGATGTGGACAACAACGTCTGGATCGTCGGCAACGACGAGGAATGCGTGATCATTGACTCCCCGCACGACGCCACCGCGATCATCAACCAAGTCCGCGGCCGGAAGGTCAAGGCCATCCTGCTGACCCACGCGCACAACGACCACATCGGCGCCGCCCGGGAGGTTGCGGACGCCGTGGGCGCCCCGATCGTGCTGAACCCGGAGGACCTGGTCCTGTGGAAGCAGGTCTACCCGGACTACGAACCGGACCGGTACCACGGAGACGGAGACGTGTTCGAGGTGGGAGAAACGGCGCTGTTGGCAATTCATACGCCCGGCCATTCCCCTGGCTCCACCTGCTTCTATCTCGAAAGCGAAGGAACGCTCTTCACCGGGGACACGCTCTTCAACGGCGGCCCGGGCGCAACCGGCCGATCCTACAGCGACTACCCGACCATCCTGGCCTCGATCCGGGAGCGGCTGCTGGTGTTGCCGGCCGAGACTGTGGTCCGCACCGGCCACGGTGACAACACCACCATCGGTGCCGAGCAGGAAACCCTGGCCAGGGTTTCGCGGTAGGCCGCACATTCACCAGGAGTGAGCCAGTGAGGCGCGCCGGGAACGCCCGGCGCGCCTCAGCTGCGCTCAACCACCGCTACCGGAGTCCGTGGCTATGGGCCAATGCGATTGCTTCGGTTCGTGACCCGACGTCGAGCTTCCTGAACAGGTTTCGCACGTGGAACTTGACCGTGTTCTCGCTGATGCCCATTGTTGACGCGATAGTGCGGTTGCGGTGTCCCGCGGCGAGGTGCTGGAGTACCTCCAGTTCCCTTGCGGCAAGGTTCCATCCGGCTACGTCACCGGTGGGGCGCGCGGGCGGGTCCAGGGGGAGCGATACGAAGATGTCTGCCCCCCAGCCGGACATGACGTCCATCCGCAGCTGTCCGGAGAGCGCCTGGACCCGGCGTTGCAGGCCCACGATGCTCGGCGTTTCGGCGGTGAGTGCACCGCCTCCGTCATCACGCACGTTGATCAGCAGGTTTCCGCCATCGCAGTCCCACTGCGTCCGGATTCTGGTGATGTCGGTTTGTTCCATCATGGCCAGGACAAGTCCGCGGACGATGGCACGGGCAGCATGGGCGATTTCGCCGGGGAGGGCCCTGCCGTTCAGGGGTGGTTCGATGAATTGGACGTCAATGCCGCTAAAGCCCGTGAGCGGCCGCAAGTCCTCCCGCAGCCGTTCGAAGGCCTTCGCGACGGGCTCTTCTGCAATGTCTGTGGTGCGGTCACTAAGGGTCCGCAGTCCGAGGAGGGCCTTGGCAGTGAGTTCAGTGACGGTTGTGCGGGCAGCTGCATCGTCCAAGGACGCTGAGCGCAGGGCTGCCATGAGGGTTTCGAGAGTGGTCGAATGCAGATCGGTCAGTTCGGCCGTCACACGGATGCGTTCAGCTGATGCTGCCCGGGACTCCAACAAGTACGACGGCGGCGCATCAGCCACTTTTTCCTGGATTCGCCGCGCTGCGACGCGCCAGAGGAATGTCACAAGGTCCAGGTTGGCGTCATCTCCCGAGCCGGTGGGGTATGGATCGGTGAGAACCAGGAGGGCCTGGCTGGCGGCATGCTTGTGAGCCAGCACCTGCCGGGATTTGCCGGCCAGGTCGGCTTCCCCGAACCAAGGCGTTTCGTCTGCCAGGCGGGCGCGAAGCTCGTCCAATTCCGGGATGCTCACACGGGAAATGATGTCCTCCGCACCCGCCTTCTTCTGGGGCCTGCCAGTACAGTCCTCGGTGAAGATGACCAACGCACTGCTCTTGATGTAGGGCAGGGTGGCGTTACGGAGCCGTTCCGCTATCTTGGCCAGAGGGGCATCAGCCAGGGCAGCAACGGTCTGCAACAGCGGCCATGGCAGGTCTGTAACGGTCATGTCATCTTCCTAGTGGCTGGTCGGGGAGAGGTGGATCACACCACCCAGTCCTAAAGTATAGTAAAAACTGCCAGAAAACAGGATTACTACTACCCCTTTGTTTCGCAAGGATGGATCTAAGCGAAAATTCGTGTGGCCGCTGCAGGCCAAATCATCTAATCAAAGGGGATTAAAAGTGAACCCGACACCAAATGCCGTACTCGCCCCGCGTCCTGATACTGCGGTACTGGACTGGACGTCCCAGGACCAGCGCGCGGTGGACACACTCCGCGTCCTGGCAGCCGACGCCGTTGAGAAGGTGGGCAACGGACACCCGGGGACCGCGATGAGCCTGGCTCCTGCTGCGTATCTTCTTTTCCAGAAGCTGATGCGCCACGATCCGCGCGATCCGGAGTGGATCGGCCGTGACCGGTTCATCCTGTCCCCGGGGCACTCCTCGCTGACCCTTTACAGCCAGCTGTTCTTCTCGGGCTACGGCCTGGAACTGGAGGACCTTCAGGCGCTGCGGACCTGGGGTGCGCTGACCCCCGGCCACCCTGAATACAAGCACACTGCCGGTGTGGAGATCACCACCGGCCCGCTGGGCCAGGGCCTGGCATCCTCGGTGGGCTTTGCCTACTCACAGCGCCGCCAGCGTGGCCTGTTCGACGCCGATGCTCCCGCCGGCCAGAGCCCGTTCGACCACACCATTTGGGTCATTGCCTCCGACGGCGACATCCAGGAAGGCGTGACCTCGGAGGCCTCCTCCCTGGCCGGCCACCAGGAACTGGGCAACCTTGTTGTCATCTACGACGAGAACCACATCTCCATCGAGGACGATACCGACATCGCCTTCACCGAGGACGTCCTGAAGCGTTACGAAGCGTACGGCTGGCACACCCAGCGCGTGGACTGGACCGAGACGGGCGAATACGTCGAAGACGTCCAGGAGCTGTACTCGGCTCTGCTGGCGGCCAAGGCCGAGACCTCCAGGCCGTCCATCATCTCGCTGCGCACCATCATCGGCTACCCTGCCCCCAAGAAGCAGAACACCGGCAAGATCCATGGTTCAGCCCTGGGTGCCGATGAAGTTGCAGCGTTGAAGGAAGTGCTGGGCTTCGACCCCGCCAAGTCCTTCGAGGTGGATGAGGACGTCCTTGCCCACGCCCGCAAGGTTGTGGACCGCGGCGCTGCCGCCCGCTCGGAATGGGAAGAGTCCTTCTCCGCCTGGCAGGCCGCCAACCCCGAGGGTGCCGCCCTGCTGGAGCGCGTCGAAGCCCGCCGGCTGCCCGCCGGACTCGACGCCGCCCTGCCGGTCTTCGAGGCAGGTAAGGACGTCTCCACCCGCGCCGCGTCCGGCAAGGTCCTGAACGCCATCGGCCCGGTCATGCCGGAGCTCTGGGGCGGTTCGGCCGACCTCGCGGAGTCCAACAACACCACCATCGAGGGCTCGCCGTCATTCATCCCGGCTTCCCGCTCCACGGAAGCGTGGAAGGGCAACCCCTACGGCCGCGTCCTGCACTTCGGCATCCGCGAGCACGCCGCCGCCTCGATCGTCAACGGCATCAGCCTGCACGGCAAGACCCGCGCGTTCTCCGGGACGTTCCTGATCTTCAGTGACTACCAGAAGCCGGCCATCCGCCTCGGAGCCCTGATGGGTGTCGGGTCCATCTACGTGTGGTCGCACGACTCCATTGGCCTGGGCGAGGACGGCCCCACCCACCAGCCGGTGGAGCAGCTCTCCACCCTGCGTGCGATCCCGGGCCTGGACGTCGTCCGGCCGGCCGACGCGAATGAGGTCGGCATCGCGTGGAAGACCATGCTGGAAAACCACGACAACCCGGCCGGCATCGTCCTGACCCGCCAGAACGTTCCGACGTTCACCCGCGGCGAGGGGACCGCCGACGGTGACACCTTCGCTTCCCCGGCCGGTGTGGCCAAGGGCGGCTACGTCCTGGCCGAGGCATCCAAGGACGGTGCCACCGTCCCGGCCCAGGTGCTCCTGATCGCCACCGGCTCCGAAGTGCAGCTGGCAGTACAGGCCCGTGAATCACTCCAGGCCGAAGGCATCGCCACCCGCGTCATCTCCATGCCCTGCGTTGAGTGGTTCAACAAGCAGGACGCTGCCTACCGCGCATCGGTCCTCCCGCCCGCGGTCAAGGCCCGCGTCTCCGTCGAAGCAGGGCTTGCCCTGGGCTGGAAGGAATTCGTCGGCGACGCCGGCCGTTCCATCAGCCTCGAGCACTACGGCGCCTCGGCTGACTACAAGCGTCTCTTCCAGGAGTTCGGCATCACGGCGGAAGCAGTCACAGCCGCCGCCAAGGACTCCCTCGCAGGCCTGCAGGCCTAACAACCGATTTCAGGAGAAAAAGACAATGACTACTCCCACCCAGCAGCTCTCCGACGCCGGAGTATCCATCTGGCTGGACGACCTCTCCCGCGGCCGGCTCTCCAGCGGCGGGCTGCAGAAGCTCATCGACCAGAAAAACGTCGTGGGCGTAACCACCAACCCGTCCATCTTCCAGGCCGCGATCACCTCGGGCACCGACTACGACGCTGCCATCGCCGGGCTTGCCGCCCGGGGCGCCGGCGTGGAGGAGACGATCTTCGAGATCACCACCACCGACGTCGCGGACGCCTGCGACCTCTTCGCCCCTATCGCCGCCGCCACCAACGGTGTTGACGGCCGGGTGTCCATCGAGGTGGACCCCCGCCTCGCCTGGGATACCGTCGGCACCATCGCCGAGGCCAAGCAATTGTTCAAGAAGGTGGACAAGGACAACGTCCTGATCAAGATCCCGGCCACCCTTGAGGGCCTTGAGGCGATCACTTCCGTTCTGGCCGAGGGTATCAGCGTCAATGTGACCCTGATCTTCTCGCTGGAGCGCTACCGCGCCGTCATCAATGCCTTCCAGGCCGGCCTGGAACAGGCCAAGGAGAACGGCCACGACCTCTCGAAGATCCATTCGGTGGCGTCCTTCTTCGTTTCCCGTGTGGATACCGAGATCGACAAGCGCCTTGACGCCATCGGCACGGACGAGGCCAGGGCGCTTAAGGGCAAGGCAGGTGTCGCCAACGCGCGCCTGGCGTACCAGGTCTACGAGGAGCTGTTTGCCACCGAACGCTGGGAAGTCCTGGCTCAAGCCGGCGCCCGCCGGCAGCGGCCGCTGTGGGCCTCCACCGGTGTGAAGGACCCTGCTTACTCGGACACCCTCTATGTCACCGAACTGGCCGCCGCCGACGTGGTGAACACCATGCCCGAGAAAACGCTGGACGCCACCTTCGACCACGGCGTGGTCACCGGTGACACGATCACCGGCACCTACGAGGAAGCACAGGAAGTGCTCAACGCCCTCGAGCGCCTCGGCGTCTCCTACAACGACGTCGTCACTCTCCTGGAATCCGAAGGCCTGGACAAGTTCGTGGCCAGCTGGAAGGAACTGCTGGCCGACGTCGAAGGCGCGCTCTCCACCGCCCGGAAAGCATCCTGAACCATTGCGCACTGCGCGGGACCCAGCGGGGTCCCGCGCAGTGGGCGCAGACCAGAAAGGCGGACACCATGTCCAAGCCACCCCTGAATTGCTGCATCAATCCCAGCATCCTGTCGGCCGACTTCGTCAACCTCGAAGCAGAGCTTGCCCGCATCAGCAATGCCGACGCTGTCCACGTGGACGTTATGGACAACCACTTCGTCCCGAACCTGACCATCGGCCTGCCCGTCGTGGAAAGGATCCAGAAGGTCAGCCCCGTGCCGCTGGATGCCCATCTGATGATTGCCAATGCTGACACCTGGGCACCCCAGTTCGCTGACACCGGGATTGCCTCGGTCACCTTCCACGTAGAAGCATCGAATGCGCCGATCAAGCTTGCCCGCGAGCTTCGGGCGCGGGGCTCGAAGGCCGGCATGGCCCTGCGCCCTGCCACGCCGGTGGAACCGTACCTGGACATGCTTTCCGAACTGGACATGCTGCTGATCATGACCGTCGAGCCGGGTTTTGGCGGACAGGCCTTCCTGGACGTGATGCTGCCCAAAATTCGCCGGGCTCGCGCCGCCGTCGACGGTTCAGGAGTGAACGTGGCCATCCAGGTGGACGGCGGCATCACGGAAGAAACCATCACCCGGGCCGCCGAGGCCGGCGCCAACGTCTTTGTCGCCGGCTCGGCCGTGTACGGCAAACCTTCCCCTGCCGAGGCCATCGAATCACTGCGCGCGAACGGCCAGCTCGCCTTCGCCTAGCAGCAGGCCGCCCATCACCGTTACCAATACTGAAGGACCCACAATGCGCGTTCACATCGCAACCGACCACGCCGGCATGGAGCTCAGCTCCCACCTGATCACCCCGCTCTCAGCCAGCGGCTACGAGATGGTGGACCACGGACCGGCCGCCTATGACGCCGAGGACGACTACCCCGCGTTCTGCATCAACGCCGCCGCCGCCGTCGTGGCCGACCAGGCGGCAGGCGTGGACGCGCTCGGAATCGTGCTGGGCGGCTCAGGCAACGGCGAGCAAATCGCCGCAAACAAGGTCAAGGGAGTCCGGGCAGCCCTCGCCTGGAACCTTGACACCGCGAAGCTGGCCCGCCAGCACAACGATGCCAACGTGGTGGCCGTCGGAGGCAGGCAGCACAGCGTCGAAGAGGCCACCGAACTGGTCAAGGCATTCCTGGCAGAACCATTCACCAATGCCGAACGCCATGAACGCCGCATCGGCAAAATCGCCGCCTTCGAAACCACCGGCGAGATCGTCGAATAACCATCAACAAAACACCGACTCTCCCGTCCCGGGGGAGCAACCCAGAAAGGAAGATTCACATGAGCATAACTTTCGAGCCGACCGCCCTCTTCCAGGGGAAGCTGGACGAAGCACCGCTCGGTCCACCCCTGGCCGAAGTGCTGGGCGACGAGATTCCCACGCGGATCACCATCCCCTTTACCAGCGATGATTCCCGGATCCTCTCCGGAGTCTGGGAAGCTGACCCGGGCCTTTCACGGTGGGAGTTCCTGGAGCGCGGCGAGTCGATCTACGTCCTTGAAGGCCGCATGGTGGTTACCGAGGATGGCGGAGAGCCGATTACCGTGGAGGCCGGAACCGCAGCTATCTTCCCCATCGGCTGGAAGGGCACCTGGGAAATCCAGGAGCGAATCAGGAAATTCTTCGTCATTTTCACGCCCTGACCCAGGGAAACTGTAAGGCCTGGACGCGTGCCAGGCCTTACAGTTCGGAAGCAAGCCATCCATAACAACGACAGGGGAGCGCCGCCGTCTGACACGGGCCAAGGCGGCCGCACCATCCCTTAGTTCCGCGAAAGGCATCCTGCCATGAAGACCTCACCTCGCCGTACCCTGAGCACCATTGCTGCCACGACATTGGCTGCCGGGCTGATGGCCCTGGGCACGGGCGCAGCTTCTGCCCACGTCCGCGTCGACCCTGACGGCACCGCCGAGGGCAGCTACACCCAACTGACCTTCCGGGTGCCCAACGAGTCCGAAACGGCCAAAACCAGCAAACTCGAAGTCTCCCTGCCCACGGAGACGCCATTCACCTCCGTCTCCGTAAAGCCCGTGGTCGGGTGGAAGGCGGAGGTGGTGAACAGTGAACTGCCACAGCCCGTCACCGTCAACGGCGCAACGGTCACCGAGGCACCGACCTCCGTCATCTGGACAGCAGATGAAGCTCATCAGATCGGTCCTCATGAGTACCAAACGTTTTCCATCTCGGTCGGGGTGCTGCCCAAGGCCGGTACCCAACTGATCCTGCCTGCGTCCCAGACATACACAGACGGGAACACCGTGAAATGGGAACAGGACATCAGCGAGGGGCAACCCGAATCAAAGTACCCCGCGCCGGCCTTCACTACGACGGAAAAGACGGACGGCCACACACAGCACAGCACTGCAGCTCCCAACGCCGCCGTTCCGGCCGCGGCTGTTTCCAGCACCTCCTCTGCCACTGATGCGGGATCAGCAGCGGGATGGCTCGGCCTTGCAGCAGGACTGGTTGGGCTGATCACCGGTGTCACTGCCCTTGCACGTACGCGCACCATTCGCCGCGGGTAGGTAACCAGTGCATGGTTGTGCCAGTTCACGCAGAATTGTCTCGACGGGACACGTTGTCAAAAGGAGATTCAGATGAGCGATAAATTGCGCTGGGGCGTCCTTGGCACCGCCCGTGTCGTCCGTAAGACAATTCCGGCGCTGCAGGCGGCGAAGAACGGGGAAGTTGTTGGCATCGCCTCCCGCACGGAAGAAAAGGCCAGGGAATACGCGGACAGGCATGGGATTCCGCAGGCATTTAGCTCTTATGGCGCGCTTCTTGCCTCCCCGGATATCGACGCTGTGTATATTCCCTTGCCGAACGCACTGCACCTCGAGTGGATACTGAAGTCCTTGGACGCAGGCAAGCACGTACTCTGTGAAAAACCACTGGTGACCAGCGCCGCCGAATGCGATCAGGTTAGGCGTAAGGCCGAGGCAACCGGGCTGAAAGTCCTGGAAGGCTTCATGTACCGCTTTCACCCGCGTTTCGAAAAGCTGCAGGAACTGCTCGCGGGCAACGCCGTAGGCAAACTGACCTTTATTCACGTCGGGCATTCGTTCGACGCCGGCAGCGGTGACAACATCCGCTGGCACAGCCAGCTCGGCGGCGGTGCACTTTTCGACACGGGATGCTACTGCGTTAACGTCAGCCGGATGGTTACCGCCCAGGAACCGAGCCGAGTCAACGCATTCGGCAACTACCGCGACGCCAACGACGAGGGTCGAATCGACACCAGTATTGCGGGCATACTGCGCTTCCCCGGCGGCGTAACAGCGCTATTCGATACCGGGGTAAACCTCGAACGCCGCAACTTCCTGGAGCTAACCGGAACAGAGGGCCGCCTCTACCTCGATAATCCGTTTGGCCTTCTTGAGGAGGATTCGGTCCTGGAGGAGCACCACTTCGGAAAGGACACGATTTATCACAAGATCAAGGGAGAAAATCACTTCGTACGGATGAGCGAGCACTTCTCCGACAGCGTCCTGAACGGTACTCCGCTCCGCTACGATCTCACGGACGCGGCGAACAATGCCCGGGTGCTTGAATCCCTCGATCGGGCGGCACGTAACGAAGAGGCGGCCGCTCCGCCTGAGACATCTAGGGCACTGTCATAGTGGTGGGGGACCAGCAAGAAGATCCTTTAGGTCGTTGACTCTCGCGTTGCCGCGGTGAGCGGCAGAGTTGTCCTCAGACGCCGGCCCTGGTCAGCAGTGCATCAAGCGTCATGAAGAACACGGCGCGGTGGTCGGCCGCCGTTGGGTCGGTCAGGTATTGAAGGGCCGCCCCATCGTAGATCATCAGGAAAGACCTTACGAGCTCAGGGATTCCAATACGGCACTCGTCGCCATTGCTTTGGGCTGCCGAGGAGAATATACCTCCCAGCTCCACTTCGTAGGCAGGATAAATCTTCGCGGCCAGCGGGCTGACGGGGGCGCCGCGTGTTGCCCACAAGATGAGCTCGATCTCAGCAAGGAGGCTGCCCGGCTCTTCTTCCAATGCTCGCCAATAACCTTGAGCCACTTGTTCCACCGCATTACGAAGGCCTAGGTGGGGCTGGACGTCCCCCGAAAAGCTGCTGAGGTTTTTCAGCCAGGCCTCGGCGGCCGCCTCCATGAGCTCTTCCTTACCGCTAAAGCAATAATTGGCAGTGGCCAAGGGAGCATTGGCCTCTTTGGCAATGGCGCGCATGGTTACAGACTGAACACCCTCGCGCCTCATAAGTTCCACGGTTGCTGAAATCAGCTGCTCTTTTCGATCTTTTGAGGACACCCGCATAATTCACTCTCCAGTCTCGCGTTCGGCGGCCCTCTTGGGACACCTCTTAAGACTATTGCCTGGAGAGTGAAAGATTCCCATCCTGTCTAGAACGCTTGACTTGAACTTGCGTTCGTTTTCCTTGGACGCGGATAATCTGCCCGGACTTCGAAAGCTTTTGGAAAATACTTCCACCAACTCCGCACGTGTCAGGCCGCCGGCTGGTAACCCAGCCGACGGCCTGACACCACGTGCCCTTGGTTAGGTCGCGGCTACCGTCTCCGTAAGATCGTCAGGTGCCACGTTGTCCAGATCCTGGGAGGCCCCGTGCAGGTAGCGCTCCATCGAGTCATCCATTGCATTGATCCAGTGTGTATGGTGTTTGGTCGCCATGGTGCCGGTGACCACTGAACGGTGGAGCATGTCGCGGTACCCCAGGATGTCATCGTGCTTGTGGCGCATCCAGTCCTTGAACAATTGGCAGACGGCGTCCAGATCAAAGGGTGGGTAGTCTGTTGCCTCAATGAGTTCCCGCAGGTAGTCCGTCTGAAAATCGGCTTCTGCGTCGTGATCGGACAGTGCGGCCTGACGGTCGAGCCAGAGCTGGATATCCGCCTTGCGCTCATTGAGGGATGGAAGGTGGATTTTTCCGGTCATCACATCGCGGGCAAACCATGCTTGCGCGTCGAACATGTTGAACGTGTAGTACTGGTCCTGGGCGCCCAGGTAGAACAGGTTGTTGTTCTGCAGCCACACCACACCCTTGTAGAGGTTGCCGGGGTAGAGCACGTTCGGTGATTTCAGCGACAGCTCACCGGGTAGGAATGGGTACTTGTGCTGGTATCCGGTGCAGAGGACGACGGCGTCAAAGTCACCGTGTGTGCCGTCGCTAAAATACGCTGTACGGCCCTGGAAGTGGGTGACCAGCGGGCGCTCCACCGTGTTCTGCGGCCAGTGATAACCCATCGGGGCCGTGCGGTAGCTGAGGGTGATGGATGCGGCGCCCATCTTGTGCGACTGCATGCCGATGTCCTCTGCGGAATAGCTGCTGCCGATCATGAGCAGCTTCTTGCCGTAAAAGCGCTCGGCGCCACGGAAATCGTGGGCGTGAAGAACCTCGCCCGGGAAGGTTTCGATGCCCTTGAACTCGGGGACGGCGGGGACGTGGAAGTGGCCGGTGGCCACTACGAGCTTGTCGAACACGTGGGTCTCCGTGCGGTTGGTTTTGAGGTCCTCAACCGTCACCGTGAATTCCTGCGTTGCCTCGTTGTAGCTGGTGTGGCGGGCAACAGTATTAAATTTGACGTACTTGCGAACGTCTGACTTTTCCACGCGGCCCTTGATGTAGTCGAAGAGGACCTCGCGGGGCGGGAAGGAGGAAATCGGACGGCCGAAGTGCTCGTCAAAGGAGTAGTCCGAGAACTCCAGGCACTCCTTGGGCCCATTCGACCATAGGTGCCGGTACATGCTGGAGTGAACCGGCTCGCCCTGACCGTCCAGCCCGATCCGCCAGCTGTTATTCCACTGTCCACCCCAGTCGCCCTGTTTCTCGAAGCATATGATCTCGGGGATCGAGGCGCCTTTCTGGCGCGCTGATTCAAACGCCCGCAGTTGTGCCAGGCCGCTGGGCCCGGCACCAATGATTCCGACTCGTAATGCCATGGTTTTCTCCTCTACAAAGATTGTTAGGTCGCCGGCGTGTACGGCGGTGCCGCTGGTTGGGGTCTAGGCAGCGAAATTGCGGTCTCCGACGAAGAACCCCAGGGCATACTCAGGGGTCTCGAACTTCACTGTTGTGCCCTTGGGGAAGAACAGAACGTCGCGCTCCTTTGCGTGCGTAACCTCGCCCGTTACCTCATCGGTGAGGATGAACTCACCCTTAATGACGACTTTCATTTCGTCGTACGTGTAGGTGTAGACCAGCGGCTCGGAAGCCTTCAGCTCAAAGAATCCGGCGCACATGACCGAGCCCTGCGGGTTGTGGAGGGAGTCGCCGATGGCGGCTACAGTGCCGGGTTCGTTCATCGACGGTAGCCCGACATAACCGCTTTCCACCTTGTGGATGGATCCGGCCTGGCTGAGCGTTCCGATGAGGGTGGTTTCCATGATTTCTCCTTTGAAATGGGGGAAGAACTGGTGATCTGTGATGCCGTGCAGAAGTGCCGTGAAGGTCAACGTGATACCCCTGTAGGGGCTCCAGGGATCGAAATAAAGCCGACATGCCCTAGCCTCGCGGGTGGCCTCCTGGGCGCTGGCCCGAGCTACGTGCTGTGATGCCAGTCACGTTTGCCGCTACAAGAAAGGTGACATGAACAAGTGTGCAAGTCAACCGTTCATGTTTGCTTTTTCTCAAGTTTCTTTGATGCGGCGTTCGAGTCCGGCACCTATCCTTTCGAACGATTGACTTGAACGGATGTCCCTGTCACAGTGGACATCGCCGTGACCCACATCACGATGGCGCAATCTGACCCCGGATCCACCGAAGCATTCGCACAGCAGATCGCGCGCTTAAGAAAGGGTTCAAAACTATGGCCACTACCAGCAACTCTCAGCCCTTGGCGCCTATTGCAGGGGAAAAGATCGACTTCTGGCCGATTCAATCCATGAAGCCCATGAAGGACGAATGGCAACGGTTGCACTGCAGATTCATCAATGCCGATCCAGTAGGCAGCTGGGATGATTTCATACTCTCGGAGTGGGAACTGAGGTCCTGCGGTTGGGAAGACTTCCATCCCCACAGCGAGACAAATTTCGTTCTCGAAGGTGAGCTCCACGTGGAGAGTGAGGGCAAGACTGTCATCCTGAAGGCGGGCGATTCAGCTCGCGTTAATCCCGGCCAGCTCGGCCGATACTGGGCCCCGGTCTACGCACGCATGGTCACGATGTACGGGCCCAACCCGGAAGGTCTGAATTCGCACTCCTTCCGGTACTTCGAAATCTAGGCCGATGTAGCACTTATATCCTCGAACAACTGACGAAGCCCTCGTCTCAAAGGCGACGCAACCATCAAGCGTGGCAGGAAGAGCAACCACCAGGCCCACCCGGAGCAGTACAACCTGTGACCTTTGGGTCTCTGCGAACTAAAAAACAGTGGCAGCTAACCCCCTATCTCCGCCTCGTATCTGCACGCTCGGGAACCCCTTCAGCCCGCAGATCCGGTACTCCCCACTCAGCACGGCACACCCCTTCGGCTGCAGATCGCACAGGTGCCTGGCAAAGGCAACGCGCGCGTCACCAGTACCAGCAAACTCTTTAGTTTTCACCGCTATTCAAAGGAGAATTTCATGAGTGAAAATAGTTTGGATACAGCCAATCACTTGAAAAGATCAATCGACTGGAAGCAGGGGCTATCCATTTCGCTGGGCGTGCCCCTGCTGATATTGCCGTCTCTGGGTTATATCCCACTGTATCTATCTGCCGCGGCAATCCTTGTCTGGGGATTGTCAGTCATTCAGGGTTTCATGCAAAACGCCGCGTACGCTGAAATGGCCACAACCTTCCCTAAGGCTTCAGGCCTTCCGGGCTATGCCCAGCACATATTTCGCACTGAGAACTACAAGGGCAAGTATGACAAGGGCAAGCTGATCGGTGGGTTCAGCGCCTGGAGTTACTGGTTTGCCTGGAACCCGGTGCTGGCGATCTTTGCCATCCTGGTCGGCGGCTACCTGCATGGGCTGTTTCCGGCGCTGGCTGGGGCATTCACCGAGTATCAGCTCTCGTTGATCTCGGGCTTGGTAATTTTCGCCGGACTGTTCGTGATCAACTGGTTCGGCCTCAAGGACGGCGCCATCCTGGGTTACATCCTTGCGGCAGTTTCGCTGATACCCCTCATAATCCTGACCGTCGCGCCTTTTGCCACCGGCCATGTTGAGCTGGACAACATCACCGGCAGTTGGATGCCGGCTGACTGGGCCTGGGATATGCACCACATCCTGATTCTCTTTGGCATCTTCGCGATTGCACAATGGAGCGCCTGCGGTTGGGAAACGGCCGCCATTTACGGTCCTGAATACAAAAACCCGTCCAAAGATGTTCCCAAGGCCCTCTTCGCCTGCGGAATCATCTGCTTCTTCTCATATGTCCTGGTGCAAGCTGCAGTCATCGGCGTACTTGGCGTTGAGGGCGTCATCGCCGAGCCGATTTCGCCCCTCATTCCAGTCGCCCAAGCGGTATTTGGCGGGGCGGGCACGACCATCACGATCATCATGTTAATCGCGGCCATGATACTCATCATCCAAACCGCCTACCTGGGTTCCTCGCGCGCTCTGCACTCGATGTCTGCGGAGAACAATCTTCCCAAGATCTTCGGCAAAACGAACCGCCACGGAACCCCGTTCATCGCCTTGCTCGTCACAGCAGCGTTTAACATGGTCCTCATTTCGATGGGATCCATGACGGCAATTCTTGCAGCTGCCGCGATCGGTTACACCTGTGCCAACGGCATCAGCTTGTTCGCCTACGTCAAGGCCAAAAAACATCCGGCATTGGCAAACCTGGAAAGGCCCTTCAAAGCACCCAAGGGATGGAAACGTGTCGCCATGCTCTTCGGACTGTTTAATCTGCCCTTGTGCCTGATCGGTGTCGTCTATCTCAACAGCCTGGAAATCGGCTGGGCGCCAACCTGGCTCGGCTTTATCGTACTGGCACTCTACATACCCATATGGTTCTACTCGCAGCACGAATCAACGCGGACGAAACAAGAAGCATCCCCTGCTCGCTCTTCAGACGATGTCGAAGATCTCGAAAAGCTTCCAATTCTCTAAGAAATACTCGCGAGTACAAAAAAGATTCTGAGCCGCAGGCAGATTCAACGGCTCGTCGCAATAGGCGCCTGGTTGCGTTTTGCCCGTAGCCGGGTAAAGCGCAACCAGGCCTTCGGCTGCCGCCAGGACGTGCCGACACGTAAAGCTCACTCTCCCACGCAATGGCTCACTTTTCGACCGTCACCGACAGCTTTACTCGAACTTTCGGGGCGAGGTTGTACCGGTAGAACGCGCGGCATGCGTTGCTGCCAGCACCGCGAGGTCGTGGATGAGTTGTTGTATTTCAAGGTCGCGGTTTCGCGGTGGCGGGCTTTGTGATAGCTGGACAAATTCCCCGGGGCGAAGGAGAACAACCGGCCGGCCTGGTGACGGCACTGCAGTAATCTCAAGAACGACTGGATCACCAGACTCTACTTTTCCCACACAAACTCTCCCTTATCGCGTTTCCTGTGCTGTTCCAAAGGTGTCGCGCAGTGTGCGCACCGCCCTGCAGTTCGGACACAGCCCACTTGGACTTCGCTGGGGCCTGCAGCGCGTCGCCGCTCGGTTTGTATCTCGGCCAGTTCAGCGATCAGTGAGGTCACTTTGCCTCCCGAATGGGCTAAGCCTCCATCGTCCGGCCAAGAACGAGTTGGAGAAATCCCAATTTAGGATTGTTTGAACCACCCTTTTGGGCGGGGCTCAGGGAGGGACGGGCGTCGCCCGGAAACCAACTTCGGCGCGGGCTTCCGGCGAGTGGAGCGTTCGCGCTCCCCGGTTTGGAACGGTTGCTAAATAAAGCTGGACTATATGATTTATGCGCGATACCTTTGCTACAGCAACCACGATATGTGATGCCACTCACACCGCAAGGCCTGGGGATGAATGCTGCCGCCTCACCGAAGTGCAGGCGCAGCTGGAACCCGCTCAGCGAAAACAGAAAGGAAATACCATGACCGCCCTCCTTGACTCCATCGATATTCACGTCACCAGCCGCCGCGTCCTGGACGAGCGCCTCAATGAAGCCGTTAACACGCTCCAGGAGCTGGCAATGCTTACGGGCGATCACGGTATCTTGGTCGTCCGCAACCGGCCGGGACACTATACGGCCGCTCTCTCAGACCAGGTTCCATTCGGGATGACGCACGAAGTCGTTCGCTAGTTGTGCCTTGTCGAGAGGCTTTTGGGGCCGGCCGTGCGATGCACGGCGCAGCTGACTGACCCGCCATGGCGGGAAAAGAAGGAATAGAACATGTTCAAGGAGGCAACTGGGGGAAGGCGCTTTTTCCCGGGCCAGGAGCCTGTCCATGAGTGGGCTACGCTGCAGCACGGGGACTGTGTTCACGTGTGGTCCAACGGGTCGTTCCTCTACCCGGCCTTTGTAGATGACTGCGCAGACAACGGCCAGGTGATATGGGTCATCGAGCACGGCACCGGCTCGCGCCGTCTATTTGTGCGTGATGATCCCGTCACCCTTTACACCAGCTAAGACCCAATTCCGTCCAACTGCAGCCGAATACCCCCCCAAAAATCAAGGAGTCAGCATGCCCGTTGCAACCCCAGAGATCTACTCCGAGATGATCGACCGCGCGAAGGCGGGCGGCTTCGCGTTCCCGGCCGTGAACGTGACGTCCTCCCAGACGCTGAACGCCGCGCTGCGCGGTTTCGCGGAGGCTGAGTCCGACGGCATCGTCCAGGTTTCCACCGGCGGTGCCGCGTACTGGTCTGGGGCTTCCACCAAGGACATGGTGGCCGGTTCCCTGGGTTTCGCCGCGTTCGCCCGCGAGGTGGCGAAGAACTACAACGTCAACATCGCCCTGCACACCGACCACTGCCCCAAGGACAAGCTGGACGGCTTCGTCCTGCCGCTGCTGGCCGCGTCCGAGGCCGAGGTCAAGGCCGGCCGGAACCCGCTGTTCAACTCCCACATGTGGGACGGCTCGGCCGAGACCCTGCAGGAAAACCTGCGGATCGCCCGCGAACTGCTGGAGCGCACCGCGGCCGCGAAGATGATCCTCGAGGTTGAGATCGGCACCGTGGGCGGCGAAGAGGACGGCGTGGAGAACGAGATCAACGAAAAGCTGTACACCACGGTGGAAGACGCCCTGGCCACCGTTGAGGCCCTCGGCTCCGGGGAGAACGGCCGCTACATCACCGCGCTGACCTTCGGCAACGTCCACGGCGTGTACAAGCCTGGCGGCGTCAAGCTCCGCCCGGAGATCCTCAAGGACATCCAGGCACAGGTGGGCGCAAAGATCGGCAAGGACAGCCCGTTCGACCTGGTGTTCCACGGCGGCTCCGGCTCCTCGGACCAGGAAATCGCCGACGCCGTGTCCTACGGCACCATCAAGATGAACATCGACACCGACACCCAGTACGCCTACACCCGCCCGGTGGCGGACCACATGTTCCGCAACTACGACGGTGTCCTGAAGGTGGACGGCGAAGTGGGCAACAAGAAGACCTACGACCCCCGCGTCTGGGGCGCCTCCGCCGAAGCCGGCCTCGCAGCCCGCGTCGTGGAAGCCACCAAGCAGCTCGGCTCGGCCGGAAAGA
>NZ_QRGQ01000022.1:0-456 GCF_003367205.1 Arthrobacter sp. RT-1 | reverse complement strand
TGGGCGTTCCTGGGCGACGGCGAAATGGACGAGCCCGAATCCCGCGGCCTGCTCCAGCTCGCCGCGAACGAGAACCTGGACAACCTGAACTTCGTCATCAACTGCAACCTCCAGCGCCTGGACGGGCCGGTGCGCGGCAACGGCAAGATCATGCAGGAACTCGAAGCGTTCTTCCGCGGCGCGGGCTGGAACGTCATCAAGGTCGTCTGGGGCCGGGAATGGGATGACCTGCTCACCCGCGACACCGACGGGTCGCTCGTGAAAATCATGAACGAAACCCCCGACGGGGACTACCAGACCTACAAGGCCGAATCCGGCGGGTTCGTCCGCGAACACTTCTTCGGCAAGGACCCCCGCACCAAAGACCTCGTCGCGGACCTCACCGATGACCAGATCTGGAACCTCAAACGCGGCGGCCACGACTACCGCAAGGTCTACGCCGCCTACAAGGCAGCC
>NZ_QRGQ01000021.1:0-18192 GCF_003367205.1 Arthrobacter sp. RT-1 | reverse complement strand
CGAGGGCGGCTTCGGTGGTCAGGAGATCGATGGCTACCTGGAGTTTCATGATGGTTGTTTCTTTCTGTAGGGAACTGCTGTGGATGTAAAGGGAAAACTGAAAAGATGCTGCGGGGGTGTTTATTCGAGGTTGGCGTGCCGGAGCCAGAGTTCTTCGGCCGGCACGTCGGTGTTTTCCCACAGCGACTGGAAGAGCGCCTCGGTGGCCAGGAACAGGCTCTGTTCGAACAGGGACCCGGAGTACTGGCGTGAAACGCTGGAGCCGTGGTCGGTTTTCTGGGCGGCGGGAATGATCACGACCGTGTCCGCGAGCCGGGCCAGCGGCGAGTCCGGGTTGGTGGTGAACGCGGCAATCCGCGCCCCTGCTTTCGATGCGGTCTCTGCTGACTTGACCACCCCGGAGGTCGTTCCGGACCCCGAAGCGACCAGCAGCAGGTCCCCGGAGCTGATCGCCGGAGTGGTGGTGTCACCGGCAATATGGACCGTCAGGCCCAGGTGCATCAGCCGCATCGCCGCCATCCGCAGGACCAGCCCGCTGCGCCCGGCCCCTGCGGCGAAGACCCGGCCCGACTGGCCCAGCTGCGCGGCCAGGCCGGCCAGCTGCTGTTCATCGATCTTGGCCACCGTACCGGTGATCTCGTCCCCGACCAGGGACAGATTACGGACAATATCAACGTCCGTGCTGTACACGGCAGGCGCCGTGGATGTTGTTGCAACAGTCACGATAGGACCCCTCTCAAACTATCCGGGCACCGGGACCTACCACGCCCCGATGCATGCTTTCTGGTTGACACCAACTATCCCCAACCAACCAACCACCCGAAACGCTGTTTTCTGACAGTTTTAACTACCCTTAAGAACAGGGCTGGTGTCGGGACGCGTCAACAGTTCCGGTCCGCTCTACGCATGCAGCTGCTTGTCAGCGCCACGATCGCTTCAATCCGGGCAGCACGTGGCGGGGAACGAAAAGACGTCGATAAAAGGGAAAAACTCTCAATGTGCTGGTATGACTGGTTACTATTGAAGCGAAACGTAACCCATTTCGGAGCGCAGACTTTTGGCCTCGCCAACCTCATTCCAGTCACAGATCTACCGGTCCTTGCCGGAAATTGAGAGGGCCGATGCGATTGTCGAAAGAATCTCCAAGGCCATCGGCTTAGGGCTTCTTAAAGTCGGCGAGCGCTTGCCCTCCGAAGCGTCACTCTCGGAAATGTTCGGCGTGGGAGGCGCGACCCTTCGGGAAGCGCTGTCTGAACTCAGGGAACAGGGCGTTGTCGAGACGCGTCGCGGCCGGAGCGGCGGAACGTTCATCGTCAGCCAGCCCCCTACCCAGACCAACACCATTCGCGAGTGGTTTCTCTCGACCTCGATTTCGGAAATCCGTGATATCGGGGACGAACACTCCGCTATAGCCGCAGCGACGGTCCGTCTGGCCTGTGAGCGGGCGGAAGCTCACGACTTCGACCGTCTGCAGGAACTTGGCCGGGCGCTGGTTCTGGCAATGACCCCGGAAGTGCGCGCACCTGCTGACAGCCGTTTTCACATCGAGTTGGCTGTATCAGCGCAGTCCCCCAGACTTGCCAATGCCGAAATCCGGCTGCAGCAGGAAACGGTCCAACAACTGTGGACGCCCCTCGCCGCATCGCTTGACCCCGAGGCGGCAGCTGCTGAACATTTGGAGCTGGTCCGTGCAATAGCCCAAGATCAACCTGAGAGGGCCCAGAGGCTGGTTCTTGCACACATCAAGCGAAATATCTTCCATCTGATCGACACGAAACTTACTCTTAGTTACGCTGCGTCCACGGAGAGTGCGAAAGCTTCCTCGTTGTAGCATTTGACCCGTTACGCTCATCCCTAAAGACTTGGATTGGTCTTGGCAGCAGCCAGGATTCATCCGGGAAAGATTGGACTCGACACGTGAGCCAATCAGGTCGAATAACCTCATCTAGCCGCAATACCCGTGTGGGGACGTGGAATCAATCAGGATGGACAATGATCACCGACAATGACGTCGTACCTGCTGCCGACACCCTCACTGCCTGGATTGGCGGCGTCTCCACCGAGATCGGAGAACTTTCCGTAAAGGTTGCCTCCCTGCTTGAAGAGAACCTCGCCGGCAGGTCCAAGGTCAGCAAAGCTGCACTGGTGGGGCTGGATGACCTTGCACGCGAATTCCTGGGGAAAAACTCCTTTGCCGTCGGAGCAGGAACCTTTTTCGCCGGCGACTTTGCTGAGGAGGGCGGCCGGGCTTTGGAGTGGTGGTTCCGGAAGAACGACGGCTCCATGGAAAGACTGGATGCCGACCGGACTCCTGGCAGTAACCGGTACTACGACTATGAAAAGCTGCCGTTTTTCTCCATCGCCGCTTCCACGGGTGAGCAGACGGTCTGGGGGCCGTATATAGACTATCTGGGCTTCGAGGAATACGTTCTGACCTTTACGGCACCGGTCTACATCCATGGGAAGTTTATTGGCGTCACCGGGTGCGACATTCGGATCAAGGACCTGGAGCCGCTCATCATGCCCACCTTGCGGGCGATCCCGGCCGATGCCGCCCTCGTCAACTCCAGCAATCGCGTCATTCTCGGCAACTCGGGAATGTACCTCGTGGGTGAGCGGATCAAACCCGGAGCCCACAACGAGCACCGAGTGGCTCTGAACGTTCCCCACTTAGGACTTTCACTGGTTTACGCCACTTAGCCGTCCTTGAAACCAGGAAAGAGGCGGCCAGCATAGACAGCTAGTTGTTGTTTAACCTGTTGAACTGCATCTATTTGCCTGTAACCTGTAAGTGATGTGTATCACAAAGCGCCACGGGCGGCCCGTCGACGCCTTCACTTCATCGCAGGGCTAGCGGTGCATTCCCGCGCTCATGGCACTCGTTTCGTTCACAGTCAACGGGAACCACCCCCGCCTGTCTTCCGCTGGGCCCCACACCCGGCAATCCCCGATACGTACAGTGTAGTACTGAATCCAGGAGGCTCGTATGAGTGAAAATCGTTTGGATGGAGCCGATCACCTGGCAAGGTCGATTGACTGGAAGCAGGGCCTGGCCATTGCGCTGGGTGTACCACTGCTGATTCTGCCCTCACTGGGTTACCTTCCTATGTACCTGTCGGCGGCGGCCATCCTGATCTGGGGACTATCGGTCATTCAAGGGTTCTTCCAGAATGCCGCCTACGCTGAGATGGCCACGGCGTTTCCCAAAGCCTCTGGCCTTCCCGGTTTCGCGCAGCATGTATTCCGCAGCGAAAACTACCGGGGTAAATACGACAAGAGCAAGCTGCTTGGCGGCTTCAGCGCATGGAGCTACTGGTTCGCTTGGACGCCAGTACTGGCAATCTTTTCCATCCTGGTGGGCAGTTACCTTCATGGGCTTTTCCCTGCACTGGGCGAGCTATTTACCGAAAACCAGCTCGCCCTGATGGCAGGCCTGGTGGTCTTTACCGGATTGTTCACAGTGAACTGGTTTGGCCTGAAGGACGGCGCCATTCTTGGGTACATTTTGGGGGCGTTCTCCGTCATCCCGCTGATCGTCCTGACTGTTGCCCCCTTTGCTACCGGGCATGTTGACCTGGTCAACATCACGGGCAGCTGGCTTCCGCAAGGCTGGGCTTGGGATATGCACCATATCCTGATCCTCCTGGGCATTTTTGCCATCGCGCAATGGAGCGCCTGCGCTTGGGAAACTGCAGCGATCTACGGTCCTGAATACAAAAATCCAGCGAAGGATGTCTCAAGAGCACTTTTCGCCTGCGGCACCATATGCTTCTTCTCGTTCGTACTGGTGCAGGCCGCAGTAATCGGTGTGCTCGGCGTCGAAGGCGTCCTCGACCAACCTGTTTCGCCCCTGATTCCGGTGGCACAGGCTGTCTTCGGCCAGGCAGGCTCCATGATCACCATCATCATGTTGATCGCGGCAATGGTGCTCATCATACAAACCGCTTACCTCGGCTCTTCCCGTGCCATGCATTCCATGGCTACGGAAGGCAACCTCCCCAAATCCCTGGGCAGGACCAACCGCCACGGCACGCCATTTGTCGCCATGCTGATTATCGCTGCCTTCAACTTGGTCCTCATCCTGATGGGCAGCCCGGCAGCGATCGTTGCCGCATCCGCCATCGGATACACCTGCGCAAATGGCATCAGCCTTTTCGCCTATGTACGGGCCAAAAAGCACCCCGCCTTTGCGTCCTTGGAACGCCCTTTCAAAGCTCCCAAAGGGTGGAAGAACGTAGCCATGCTTTTCGGCCTGTTCAATCTGCCCCTGTGCCTGATTGGTGTGGTCTACCTTAACAGCCTCGAGATCGGATGGACGCCGACGTGGGTTGCCTTCATCGTGCTGGCATCCTACATACCGATCTGGCTGTACACCCAGCGTCGATCCAAGACACCTATCAGCTCGTTACCCTCTGCACCAGCCTCCGAGCGCGGTGCGGAAGATCTGGACGTGCTTCCAGCCTGAAAAAGAGCGGGTCACCCTTTTGCCGGCCCCTGGAGGCCACAGTTGGGCTAATACTGCCGGCGGTTGAAGTAACGGCCTTCCGGCGAAGGGGCTGACGCTGGGGGCGGACTTGGGCACTGGAATGGCATCGAAGAGGACGAAAGGCAGGCCGGTCAGTCCGGCCTGCCTTTCTGTCTTTGATCCCCGTGGTGTGGTTTGCCTGGCCAGCGCCGGCAACACCCGGAAGAACGTAAAAGGAACGTCTTATTAAACTTTTTTCAAAAAGAGTCTGGACTAGATGTATTAGCAGGCGTAGCTTTACTAGTGGGACGCACGCAGTGACTCGCATCACACAATCCAGAAGAGTTCAGCGTGGAGCCCGGTGTTCGAATCCTCAAGCAAATGGGGAACAGCCGCGGGTTTGCGACGAGCCCTTCCCCACGTCAACAAAGGGCATTCCAACTCTTTCGTAACGCTGTCCCGTATGCGACAGAGAACAATTCCCAACGGTATTCATAGGAGAAACCATGGAAATCCAACTCACAGGAACACTCAGCAAGGCTGGCTCCATCCACAAGGTGGAAGGTGGCTACATTGGCTTGCCGTCCATGAACGAGCCCGGAACCGTAGCCGCGATCGGTGATTCGCTCCACAACCCCGAAGGTTCGGTCATGAGCGCTGGCTTTTTCGAGCTGAAGGCTTCGGAGCCTTTGGTGTACACGTACACGTATGACGAGATGAAGGTTGTCGTCCAGGGTGAGTTCATCCTGACCGATCAGTCCACCGGTGAAGTAACGCACGCCAAGGAGCGCGATGTGCTGTTCTTCCCGAAGGGCACCACAGTGAAGTTTGAGACCCCCGAATATGGTCTGGGGTTCTTCACCGGCCACCGTTCGTTCGCCCCGTAAGGACTGATCGTGCGTTCCGTGCCCATGCCGCCGACAGCTGGTATCGGCCTGGAACCGGGTTTCCGCGGTGTCATCTGTGTCTCGTTTGGGGCATCAGATGACACCGCGGGATACGACACCGGTGGCCAGCCCCGGTACGACCTTCATTTTGAATCTGCAACAACCGAAACCCTTTCCGAGCTGCGCTCAGCACTTGCACACTCACACGTTGGTGTGCGCCTGGTCGTCGCCGGTCCGCCCGCAGACACCCGCGCTGCTGCAGCCGCCGCAGCGGAGTGTGGACTGCTGGAAGCGGAGGTAACCCTGTTGGCTCACCAGGTGGGTCCCCGGGTTATTTACTGTCCGCATTGCCGCGCTACAACCACCACCACCCGGAAAGCCGGCTCGGAGGTGCAGTGCGGGGAATGCGGCACCAGCTTGGCAATCACTGACCACTTCTCGCGCCGGCTTGGCGCGTACCTCGGGTATTCAGCCCATGCCGAGGAGGCAGCATGACTATCACGGCACTCCCGATCAGTACCCATCCGGCCGTGGAGGGAGGCCTCCAGCTGGAGGTGACGAAGGTGGTTCCCCAGACCAACTCGATTGTCAGCATCACTCTCGCGGACCCCTCCGGACGGATCCTGCCTTCCTATGTCCCCGGCAGCCACCTCGTGGTTCAGTACGGCGATGAGGGCGTCAACGCTTATTCCCTCACGGGTTCCGGCAACGCCCCAACCGAATACACCATCTCGGTACTCCGGGTGGAGGACGGAGCCGGCGGTTCTGTAGCCATGCACCGACTCGAGGTGGGGGACCGGCTATTCGTTTCGCGGCCCCGAAGCGCTTTTGCACCCGTGTCCACAGCCACGCACAATCTCCTGATTGCTGCGGGGATCGGCATCACCCCTATTCTTTCGCACGCCCAGGCGGCGGCCGACCGCGGCACGACGTCATCCCTGATCTACGTCTACCGTCCGGGTGCCGGGGCCCATGTGGACGAAGCGAGGGAATTACTGGGGGAGGCCCTGACCGAATGCGCTGACCGCAAGACATTCCAGCATGTCCTCAGCAATGCACTGACAACCCAGAGCCTGGGAACCCACCTTTACGTTTGTGGGCCGCTCGCTTTCATGGACTCGGTCCTGGACCAGGCCCGTGAACTGGGCTGGTCCTCTGCCCGGCTGCATTCCGAGGCCTTTGGCTCGGCCGAACTGGACGCGGGAGAACCCTTCACGGTGAACCTGGCCCGGAGCGGCGTTCGTTTGGAAGTCCCGGCAGGCGTTTCGCTACTGGAGACACTCGAAAACGCGGGCCAGCGCATTCCGAACATGTGCCGTAAAGGTATCTGCGGAGAATGCATTCTGCCGGTCCTCAAAGGAACTCCCCAGCACCGGGACCTTTACCTGTCCGACGAGGAAAAGGCTGCGAACACCACAATGATGTGCTGCGTTTCGCGTAGCAACGACCCAGAACTGGAGTTGGACCTGTGAGTATCACTACCGAGCGAAATCCCGACGCCGCTGTACTGCCGGAAAGGATCCGGCGCTTTCCATTTCCTTTTGTCGCCAACCAGTACCGCTACAGCGCCAACGTGGAACCAGCGCACAAGAACGTCACAACAGAAGCAGGGTCCTGGGGCACCGGGCTTATAGATATCGATGAGAACTACCACGAGGAAATAGCTCAACGCGAGCAGATCCTCACCCGTGACCCCTCACGCATGAAGGTGCTGCCCCACATGCGCTCAGCCGCGTGGGACACCCTGGCCACCCTGTTGCCCGCCATGGCTGCGGATTACCCGGATCTCATGTCCTTCCATCGCGAAGGTAACCGCTGCCGCTGGCACAACAGTCTCCAGAACCTCGACGTGGAATTCACGGTCGGCGAAGACGACTCCTTGCCCGGAGGCCCGCTGAGGTTCCTGGGCACACAGATCCAGGACGATATCGTGTTGCTTGACGTCCGCGACAACACCATGTGGCTCGACGCCGGCCTGGTCACGTTTGCCGCTGACTGGTCCTTCAACTTCGACGTCGGCATGAACTTCCTCGAAATCCACGGCCCTGTCCCACGGGTCAAGGAAGAAAATATCGTCAGCCGCGCCGAGAAATTCCTTCTGGCCCTGCAGCCTGGCGAACAGTTCCGCCGCACGAACTGGACAATGACCGTCGGACAACGTTTGGATACCTCCACCGAAACGTACCCGGAGTGGGGTCCTGACCGCGCAACCATCGCCTCTGATCCTGCCATGCCCGATAAACTCCACCTCCGCGTCGAAGTTCAGCACCTGATAAGACTCCCCCACAGTGGAGTGTTGCTGTTCCTGATTCGCAGCTACCTCCTGCCCTTGTCCGACATCGCCAAAGTACCTGCCTGGCGGGAAAAGCTCGGCCATGTCCTGGCCGAACTTCCAGACGACATGGCCGAATACAAAGGCATTATCCGCTACCGCAAAGCTGCCTCGGACTGGCTGCTGGCCGGCTGAGTTGCCGTCCCGACTGCCGTGAGCGACGGCATCAATAGATAGACGTAGAACCCAACAAAATAAAAATAAAAAAGGCTGGACTAGATGTTTTAGTTCGCGTAGCCTAACTGCAAGGGGAAAAGGTGATCCGCATCACCCGCAGCAAATTTCAGTGCAGAGCTTTGCTGCCCTTCCCACATTGAAGGGATGCGGCTGCAACGCCTGGGAGGTTCCAGGTCCTCTGCAGCCACACCCGCTTCCCCCTCAGGTCTCCAACACATGGGCGGTCGCCAAAGAACTGCCAAATTCCGGCCATGTCACCGAGCACTCTGGCTTCCAGCCTCAGACATCCTCGTCCTGAACCAAGAACCAAGGAGAAAACCATGACTCTCAACACTGAAACTGACGCCGTCGTCAAGGTTTCACATCCGCTCGATCCGCTGTCCCGTGAGGAGATCTCCCGGGCATCTGCCATCCTGAAGGATGGCCCGGCCGCGGCTGACTCGTTCCGCTTCATCAGCGTGGAGCTGCGAGAGCCGGACAAGGAACTGCTTCGGACCGGCGCCGCGACGGTCCGGGAAGCAGACGCTGTCCTGGTCAACCGTGCCGAGGGACGCGCCTACGAAGCGATCGTGGATCTTGATTCGGGCATCGTCTCGAAGTGGACACAGCTGGCCGCGAACGTTCACCCGCCCTTTATGCTCGACGAGTTCGCCGAGGGTGAAGAGGCGTGCCGGAAGAACCCCGAGGTCCAGGCTGCCCTTGCCAAGCGCGGCATCACCAACATGGACCTGGTCTGCTTCGAACCGTGGTCCGTTGGCTACTTCGGTGAAGACAACGAAGGCCGCCGCCTCATGCGTGCCCTGGTCTTCGTCCGCGAGGAGGCTGATGACAGCCCCTACGCACACCCGATCGAGAACTTTATCGTCATCGTGGACCTGAACTCCGGCGAGGTTGTACAGCTCCAGGACGATCAGGCCATCCCGGTCCCGAGCGCCAGCGGCAACTACCTGCCCAAGTACGTCGGACCGGCCCGGACCGACCTCAAGCCGATCTCCATCACCCAGCCCGAAGGCGCGTCCTTCACCGTGACCGGAAACCACGTCCAGTGGGCCGACTGGTCCTTCCGGGTGGGGTTCACGCCCCGTGAAGGCTTGGTCCTGCACCAGCTGAAGTTCCGGAACAAGGGCGTCGAGCGTCCCGTCATCAACCGCGCCTCGCTGTCCGAAATGGTTGTCCCGTACGGTGACAGCGCCCCCGTCCAAGCCAAGAAGAACGCTTTCGACTCCGGTGAATACAACATCGGCAACATGGCGAACTCCCTCACCCTGGGCTGTGACTGCACCGGCGAGATCAAGTACTTCGATGGCATCACCACCGACAGCCTCGGCAACCCGCTGACGATCGAAAACGCGATCTGCATGCATGAGGAAGACGACAGCATCCTGTGGAAGCACTTCGATTTCCGTGAAGGCACCACCGAAACCCGGCGCAGCCGCAAGCTCGTAATCTCCTTCATCGCCACTGTTGCCAACTACGAGTACGCCTTCTACTGGCACCTCTTCCTCGATGGCAGCATCGAGTTCCTGGTCAAGGCCACCGGCATCCTCTCCACCGCCGGCCAGAAGCCGGGTGAAAAGAGCCCGTACGGGCAGACGCTGAACAACGACGGGCTCTACGCCCCGATCCACCAGCACATGTTCAACGTCCGCATGGACTTCGAAGTGGACGGCCCGAAGAACGCCGTCTACGAAGTGGACATGGAAATCCCCGAGGACAACCCGACCCACACCCTGTTCAAGGCAGTGGACCGGCTCCTGGAAACCGAGCAGAAGGCCATCCGGAAGACCGACTCCTCCAAGCACCGCTTCTGGAAGATCGCCAACCACGACAGCAGGAACCTCGTGGACGAACCGGTGGCCTACCGCCTGATCCCCACCGACGGCATCCAGCTTGCCGCCGGTGACGAATCCTACGTGAGCAAGCGTGCGCAGTTTGCCCGCAACAACCTGTGGGTCACCGCCTACGACCGGACCGAACGCTTCGCCGCCGGCGAGTTCCCCAACCAGGCCACCGGCGCGGACGACGGCCTGCACATCTGGACCGAAAAGGACCGGAACATCGTCGATCAGGACCTCGTGGTCTGGTACACCTTCGGCATGCACCACGTCGTCCGGCTCGAAGACTGGCCCATCATGCCCCGCCAGAACATCGGGTTCATGCTCGAACCCCACGGCTTCTTCGACCAGAACCCCACCTTGAACCTCCCCAGCAAGATCGAGGCCACCAGCGGCCACTGCAGTGCAGGAGAGGGGCACGCATCCCACTCGTAACTGACGGTCAACACTAAAAGGCGGTCCCCGTGCTGTGACAGCAGCACCGGGGACCGCCTTTCCTCTACCCGAACCCAGTAGGGAAAGCGTGATAAGTGTGTTCACTATTCCGGCAATTACCTGGACCCTCACGGCAGTCCTGCTGCTGAGCGGATGTTACTACTCCCTGCAGGCGGCAAAGTCCCGCCAGCGTACCGACCGGATCAATAAGGCCCTCCATGCCCTGATGAACGTCCTGATGGCTGCAATGCTGTGGAATCTGGTGCCGTCAACCATGCTGGCGCAGATCGCAGTCCTGAGCGGTGCGGCATTGTGGTTTGTCATTCAGGCCGTCGCCCGGCCGGAATTCATGACGCTCTGCGCGAGCGGCCAAGGCCGCGTCAAATGTGTTTATCACAGCCTCTCCATGGCGGGTGCGGCCCTCATGATCGCGATGATGACTCCCGGGTCCTCGCCCGGAAATACATCCGCTTCGGCAGCCGGAACGCCAATGTCGCATGCCCATCACGGCATGGCAGCGGTAAACAACAGCGCAGCAGCAACGGCTGCAACCGATCCGACGCCCATGCTGGCGATGCTGCTCACAGTCTGCTTCGGAGCCGCAGCGGTCATTTTCCTCGTCATGCTCGTGCGGGGCCGGGCGATCAGGAGCCCCCGCCACACGGCATCCTCCCGCTCCTTCAACCATTCCGGGCACGCGCTCGAAGCGTTGGGCGCCATGGTCATGGCTCTGATGTTCGCCTCCATGGCGGCATAACTACCAGAAGCAACGCCATGCACTCCCTGGTCGGCATAAGACGTGAACTACCCGTCCAAAGAGATAGTTTAAACAGTTCCAAATTGGGATTTCTCCCACCCGTGAATGGCGGGACGATGGATGCCAAGCCCATCCCCAGGAGGTGCGAAGTGACTGCGGCAATCACAGAACCTGCCCAAGCAAAATCCGACGAGACCATCAACGGAAACGTCCTTCTTGTTCTACGCAGGATCACCAACGCGGGTGCAGGCCTCAGCGAAGATCAGTTGGCAGCTGTATCTAAACTGCAGCAGTTGTGGCTGCGGCAGTCCAACCTCACCTAACCCTGGCAAGACTGTGGCGGCTCTTTAACCAAGACGAAGGGTTCAGAGGGCATTTTTACATCTCCGGTCAGGTTCCCATCGGGCGACAGACCGACCCCTTTGGAAAGGCAGCACCATGCGACAAACTTCAGATTCTTCCCTTGACACGTGGATGGGCCGGGAGGCCCTCGCCGAGGCCATGATTCCGGTGATCGGCCGGCTGTACCGCGAAAGCGACGTGGTGACCAGCATTCATGGCCGGAGCCTGATCAATGAATCGCCTGTGAACATCCTCAAAGCGCACCGCTTCGCCCGCCGTGTCACTAAGGAGGAGTTACTCCTGGAGGATACAGCCCCGTTGCTTAACTGCCTGGCACAGCTGGAGCTTGGCGCGGCCGCGATCGACATCGCCCGGCTGAACCAGAAGTTCAAGGAAGAGGGCAACGGCGCAACGCTGGAAGAATTCCTCCGCACCGAACTTGCCGGGATCGTCGGCAAGCGCGACGGCGACGACCGCACCAGCACCGACGTCGTCCTGTACGGCTTCGGCCGGATCGGCCGGCTCCTGGCCCGCCTCCTGATCGAACAGGCCGGCGGCGGGCACGGCCTGCGGCTGCGCGCCATCGTGGTGCGACGAGGGTCCGACAACGACCTGTTGAAACGGGCCAGCCTGTTGCGCCGCGACTCGGTCCACGGCTCCTTCCAGGGCACCATCCGCGTCGACGAGGAAGCCGACACCATCACCGCCAACGGAGTCCGGATCCAAGTGATCTACTCGAATGATCCGGCCACCATTGATTACACCGTCTATGGCATCAAGGACGCGCTCCTGGTCGATAACACCGGGCGTTGGCGTGACGCCGAAGGCCTGTCGCAGCACCTGAAGAGCAAGGGGGTTGCACGGGTCCTGCTGACCGCCCCGGGCAAGGGCGAGCTAAAGAACGTCGTCCACGGCATCAACCACGGCACCATTGAAGACACCGACCAGATCGTGTCCGCGGCGTCCTGCACCACCAACGCCATCACCCCGGTCCTGAAGGCCCTCAATGACAGGTTTGGCGTTGTCCAGGGACATGTGGAGACGGTCCACTCATTCACTAACGACCAGAACCTGATCGACAACTTCCACAAGGGCGACCGCCGGGGCCGGTCCGCTGCCTTGAACATGGTGATCACCGAGACCGGTGCTGCCAAGGCCGTGGCCAAGGCGCTGCCCGAGCTGCTCGGCAAGCTCACCGGCAGCTCCATCCGCGTCCCCACCCCGGATGTTTCGCTGGCCATCCTGAACCTGACCCTGGAAAACGGAACCACCAAGGACGAGGTCAACAACTACCTGCGTGGCATGTCGCTGCACTCGGACCTGCGCATGCAAATTGACTACATCGACTCACCCGAAGTGGTCTCCACCGACTTCGTCGGTTCCCGCCGTGCCGGCATCGTGGACGGCCTCGCCACCGTGTCCACGGACAAGAACCTGGTTGTGTACGTCTGGTATGACAACGAGTTCGGCTACAGCTGCCAGGTTGTCCGCGTGATGGAGGAGATGGCCGGAATCAAGCGGCCTTCCTTCCCGGCGACGGACGTCGTGAAAGAAGCCATGTCGGTGCTCGCCGCGCTGGGCTCGGCCTAACAACCCTGATGGGAAAGCTCGTCCAGGTCAAGCGCGAGCGGGTTCCGGAGCGCGTAGTGCACGCCAAGGGCGGCGGCGCATTCGGCACGTTCAAGACCACCGAGGACATCTCGGCCTACACCAAGGCAGCCTTCCTGCAGCCCGGCGTTGAGACCGAGATGCTCATCCGCTTCTCCTCCGTCGCCGGCGAGAACGGCTCCCCGGACACCTGGCGCGATCCCCGCGGTTTCGCCGTGAAGTTCTACACCTCCGAGGGCAACTACGACCTCGTGGGCAACAACACCCCCGTCTTCTTCATCCGCGACGGCATCAAATTCCCGGACTTCATCCACTCCCAGAAACGCCTCCCGGGCACCCACCTGCGCGACGCCGACATGCAGTGGGACTTCTGGACCCTGTCCCCCGAGTCCGCACACCAGGTCACCTGGCTGATGGGTGACCGCGGCCTGCCCGCCTCCTGGCGCGAAATGCAGGGCTACGGCTCACACACCTACCAGTGGATCAACGCCGCAGGCGAACGCTTCTGGGTCAAGTACCACTTCAAGTCCAACCAGGGCGTGAACTCCATGACCGGCGAGCAGGCCGAAGCCCTGGCCGGCTCGGACGCGGACTTCTACATCCGCGACCTGTCCGAAAACATCGAAGCCGGCAACTTCCCGTCCTGGGACCTGCACGTCCAGGTCATGCCCTACGAAGACGCCAAGACCTACCGCTTCAACCCGTTCGACCTCACCAAGGTGTGGCCGCACGCTGACTACCCGCTGATCAAGGTGGGCACCATGGAGCTGAACCGGAACCCGGAGAACTACTTCGCGCAGATCGAGCAGGCCACGTTCGCGCCGTCGAACTTCGTGCCCGGCATCGCCGCGTCCCCGGACAAGATGCTGCAGGCCCGCATCTTCTCCTACGCGTACGCTGAGCCGCCGAACCCGGCCGCAGGCTGGGAGAACGACGGCGGGCTGACCCATGCGGCGCACTGCCTGCACGCCGAGGACAGCGACTTCGTCCAGGCCGGCGCGCTGTACCGCGAGGTTTACGACGACGGCGCCAAGGCCCGCTTCCTGGACACCGTCACCGGTGCCGTGGGCGGCGTCAAGCGCGCCGACATCAAGGAACGGGCCATCCAGTACTGGACCAACGTTGACGCCGAACTCGGCGCCAGACTTCGCGCCAACCTCGGAATTCACAACCAAGGCGCTATCGATTCGGCTGCCCTTTAGAGAATCGGGCAAGCCTCTCATCGACGTTCTGGGCACGGTAGCCCGGGCGGGGCTGTGATTATGTCCCTGTACTCCTACGCTTTGGTAATGAGGCTTTCCTGCGGCAGCATTACTCTGACCAGCGGCTCGACATAGCGCGCGGCCAGCGGTCCCACCACGGCCATGATCAGCACATAGGCAGTGGCCATGCCCGCCAGTTCCTGGGCAACTGATCCGGACGCTACTGCCAAACCAGCTATGACGATGGAGAACTCCCCGCGGGCAATGAGCGCCGCTCCGGCGCGGAAACGCCCAGGTAGGGCAATGCCTGCACGCTTCGCAGCCCAAATGCCGGTGGCCATTTTGCTGGCTGTGGTGACGAGGGCCAGCACGAGCGCCAAGGCAAGCACCGGCGGAATGGACCGGGGATCAGTGTTCAGCCCGAATGCCACGAAGAAGATCGCGGCGAACAGGTCCCGCAGCGGCATAAGGATGCGCTTGGCGTTGTGCGCTGCCGCACCGGAGATTGCGATACCCAGTAAGAAGGCCCCTACCGCCGCGGACACCTGCATGGCTGATGCCGCTCCGGCAACGAGCAGGGCTGCGCCGAGCACGTGCAGGAGAAACACTTCAGGGTTTTCGCTATGGACAGCTTTCGAGACATGGTGTCCGTGACGGAGGGCAACGATGAGGACAAGGCTCACCACAACCAGCGCTATACCAACGGTTGTGAGCCCGCCGAGGAAACTTACGCCGGCAAGAATGGTGGTGAGGACGGGCAGATATACAGCCATCGCCAGGTCTTCAAACACCAGGACTGAGATCACCACACGCGTTTCGGGGTTACCGAGCCTGCCAAGGTCAGTGATGACTTTCGCTGCAATGCCCGAAGAGGAGATGTAGGTGATGCCGCCCATGACGATGGCAGCGACGGGCCCCCAGCCCAGGAAAAGGGCAAGCGCTGCCCCCGGCAGGAAGTTCAGCACGAGGTCAAGGACACCGGCCTGCCAAGACCCCTTTAGCCCGGTGATCAACTCGGCCGCAGTGTATTCAAGCCCGAGCATAAGCAGCAGCAGAATGACACCGATCTCTGCAGAGAGGTGTGCGAATTCGTGCATGCCATCGAGCTCGACAATGCCTCCCGTTCCGAAGGCCAGCCCGCCCAGGAGGTACAGCGGTATGGGTGACATTCCAATCCGTCCCGCCAACCGGGCCAACAGGCCGAGGCAGAACACAACGGCTCCCAGTTCAATGAGGGCCAGGGCTAGCGGGTCCATGTCCTCTATTCCTGTCGCAGTAGTGCGGCCCAATATTTAGGCCGTTATGGATACTGACAGCTGCCAGAAAAGGGTGGGTTAGATGGCTTCGGTCCCCGGCGCGTGGACGTCAGCGCCGGGGACCGAATTTCAGGTCCAGCTCAAGTGGGGTTCGATACAGATCCCGGGGGTTGAATCACCTAATTGGATCAAGAACCCTTTCGGAGTCGTCATCATCTGAAGCTGAAACACTGACTGCTTCCTCGTTGGAGCGGCGCGATTCGCGCTGGGTGTACAACCAGATGGGTACAAAGAGCGCCAATACGAGGAATCCGACCCAGGTTGAGGTCCAGCCAATTTCCAGGCTGTTCAGGTAGACCACACCGATCAGGCACAAAGGGACGTTGAACAGGCCAAAGAGCATGGCGACGTTTTTCCAGCCCTTGGGGGCTTTGAAGGGACGTTCGATGTTTGCAAATGCCGGGTGCTTCTTGGCCCGGACGTACGCGAATAGGCTGATGCCGTTTGCGCAGGTGTAACCGATTGCCGAGGCTGCAAGAATCGCGGCGGCGTTCCCCATGGAAATGAGCACCAGGTTAAAGGCTCCGATGACCAGCATGGCAACAAACGGCGTGCCTTGACGGTTCGTTTTTCCGAAGACCTTGGGCAGGTTTCCTTCGACCGACATGGAGTGCATGGCCCGGGAAGAACCCAGGTAAGCCGTCTGGATGATCAGGACCATGGCGGCGATCAACATGATGATGGTGATGATGGAACCGGCTTCGCCAAACACTGCTTGGGCGACCGGAATCAGGGGTGATACAGACTCGGCCTGTACGCCCTCAACACCCAGCACGCCGATTACTGCAGTTTGCAGCAGTACATACAGGACGAGGCAGATGATGCCGCAGGCAAGCAGCGCTTTGGGAACATCTTTGGACGGGTTCTTGTATTCCGGGCCGTAAATGGCTGCGGTTTCCCAAGCACACGCACTCCACTGTGCGATCCCGAAGACGCCAAAGAGAATCAGGATATGGTGCATATCCCACGCCCAGTCAGTCGGCCACCAACTGCCGGTGATGTTACCCAGCTCAACATGTCCGGTGGCAAAAGGTGCTACGGCCAGGACAACGAGCGGTATCAACGAAACAGCCGCCAGGACGTAACCCAGGATGGCGCCGTCCTTGAGGCCGAACCAGTTCACGACGAACAGCCCACCGAAAATCACCGCGCCTGCCAGCAATGCGAGCTGATACTCGGTAAAGGTCTCGCCCAAGGCGGGAAACAGCCCATGCAGGTAACCGCCCACCAGGATGGCGAAGATCGCCAGAATCGGGTTCCAGCCAAACCAGTAGCTCCAGGCGGTGAAGCCACCGATCAGCTTGCCCTTGTCGTATTTTCCCCGGTAGTTCTCGGTACGGAATATAGTCTGCGCAAAACCTGGCAGGCCGGAGGCCTTCGGGAAGGCGGTGGCCATTTCGGCGTAGGCGGCGTTCTGCATGAAACCCTGAAGAACTGAGACTCCCCAGATAAGGATTGCTGCGGCGGATACGTACATCGGGAGGTATCCCAGCGATGGCAGAATCAGCAAGGGCACACCCAGTGCAATGGCCATGCCCTGCTTCCAGTTGATCGACCGTTTCAGGTGGTCGGCTTCATCCAAACGATTTTCACTCACGACATCTCCTTTGATGGACTGAACGTCTTGTGATCTTTAGTGCCTCTACCGCCGCGGCCGGCGGTGAGTATGAGGCGGGACCCCGCGAATGGCAACGTCCAAGCACCAAAGGGGGGTTCGGGAAGGCTTAGAGCGCACTACGTCGGTGTAGCTCCTGGAAAGGATCGCCACAACCTCGGCCTTCTCCCGCAAGGAGCGGGATGCCGAGCTGCTTCAGAACGCTTCTGGTGTGATCGGAGTCACTTGTTTGATCCCACAGCAAAACTACGCTCAAGAAATCATTTGGTCCAGACCTTTTTAAAAGTTTCTTATGTGAAGGCCTGGGTGGGTGGTCGCGGCCACGACACTGTCCAGACGACGCGACACGGCGGCACCATCCCCACTCTTTTGGGTAGTTAAAACTGTCAGAAAACAGCGTTTCGGGTGGTTGGTTGGTTGGGGATAGTTGGTTCCAACCAGAAAGCATGCATCGGGGCTTGGGTCCCGGTGCCCGGATAGTTTGAGAGGGGTCCTATCGTGACTGTTACAACAACATCCACGGCGCCTGCCGTGTACAGCACGGACGTTGATATTGTCCGTAATCTGTCCCTGGTCGGGGACGAGATCACCGGTACGGTGGCCAAGATCGATGAACAGCAGCTGGCCGGCCTGGCCGCGCAGCTGGGCCAGTCGGGCCGGGTCTTCGCCGCGGGGGCAGGGCGCAGCGGGCTGGTCCTGCGGATGGCGGCGATGCGGCTGATGCACCTGGGCCTGACGGTCCATATTGCCGGTGACACCACCACTCCGGCGATCAGCTCCGGGGACCTGCTGCTGGTCGCTTCGGGGTCCGGAACGACCTCCGGGGTGGTCAAGTCAGCAGAGACCGCATCGAAAGCAGGGGCGCGGATCGCCGCGTTCACCACCAACCCGGACTCGCCGCTGGCCCGGCTCGCGGACACGGTCGTGATCATTCCCGCCGCCCAGAAAACCGACCACGGCTCCAGCGTGTCGCGCCAGTACTCCGGGTCCCTGTTCGAACAGAGCCTGTTCCTGGCCACCGAGGCGCTCTTCCAGTCGCTGTGGGAAAACACCGACGTGCCGGCCGAAGAGCTCTGGCTCCGGCACGCCAACCTCGAATAAACACCCCCGCAGCATCTTTTCAGTTTTCCCTTTACATCCACAGCAGTTCCCTACAGAAAGAAACAACCATCATGAAACTCCAGGTAGCCATCGATCTCCTGACCACCGAAGCCGCCCTCG
>NZ_QRGQ01000020.1:0-722 GCF_003367205.1 Arthrobacter sp. RT-1 | reverse complement strand
GTGGCCTAACCCCTTGTGGGAGGGAGCTGTCGAAGGTGGGACTGGCGATTGGGACTAAGTCGTAACAAGGTAGCCGTACCGGAAGGTGCGGCTGGATCACCTCCTTTCTAAGGAGCACCTACAAATCACTGTCTGCCGCGTATGTGGTGGTGGGGGTTTGTCAGGAGTACAGCCCGTTGCGCAGACACAGGTTCTGCGGCGGGTGCTCATGGGTGGAATATCAACAAATAGCGGCCGCTTGTTTCTTTTCCCTGGTTTAGTACGGATGCCTTGTGTGTCCTGGAACGGCAGGGTCGGGGAATGGGTGGTTTAGTGTTTGGCACACTGTTGGGTCCTGAGACAACAGGACCGGGGGTGACCCCGGGACTTGTGTGTTTCTGGTTTCCTGGCTGCACCGATCACGCGCGTTTGTGTGTGTGGGGTGTGTGGTTTGGGGTTGTTGTTTGAGAACTACATAGTGGACGCGAGCATCTTTTATAAGAAGCAATTTCCAAGAATATGAACCTGGATCTGGTTCTTCACTCCTTGTGGGTGGGGGAACAGTTTTCATGGTTCTCTCGAAAACTTGTTTTTTGATCTTTTGTGGTCAAGTTTTTAAGAGCACACGGTGGATGCCTTGGCATTAGGAGCCGAAGAAGGACGTAGGAATCTGCGATAAGCCTGGGGGAGTCGATAACCGGACTGTGATCCCAGGGTGTCCGAATGGGGAAACCCCGCCAAGC
>NZ_QRGQ01000001.1:184136-302746 GCF_003367205.1 Arthrobacter sp. RT-1 | reverse complement strand
TTCAGGCCGAGCATCAGGCGGGCGTAGGTGCTGCCCACCCGGGAAATGGCCTGGCGGTAGAGGGGCCAGTTCACCACGCGTCCGCCGGGCACCCAGCGGGAACCCATGGCAAGGTCTGCGCCCTGCTCGATGGCCTCCAGGAGCTGGGGCAGCTGCTCGGGCTGGTGGGAGCCGTCCGCGTCCATTTCCACGAGAACGTCGTAGCCGGCGTCCAGGCCCCACTTGAACCCTGCGATGTAGGCGGCGCCCAGTCCCTCCTTGCCCTTGCGGTGCAGGACGTGGACCTGGGAGTCCCCGGCCGCGATGGTGTCGGCGAGTTTGCCGGTGCCGTCGGGGCTGTTGTCATCCACTACCAGCACGTCCGAGGCCGGGACAGCAGACCGGAGCCGCTGGAGCGTCTTGGGCAGCGATTCCAGTTCGTTGTACGTGGGAATGATCGTAAGGACGCGCACAGAGGGCCTTTCCTGGAGGGAGCGGTCGGTGCACCTGGCGGTCAGCTAGCCGCCGGCAGGCGCAACTATCAATTATAGGGCGGAGAGCGGCAGGGTCAGGAACGCAGTGCCGGGCTGGAGAACAATTCGGCACCGTTCCGCACGGTCTGCAGGCACACAGGGTCCGTGCCGGTGTCCAGCGCAGGCAACAGCGGTGTGCGGGCACGGGGATCCGTACTCCAGGACTGGACGCGCCCATCGGCCACCTGGACCATCAGTTCCTCCACCTCCCACACGGCGAAACTTGCAGGGGCGCCGGGCACGAGTTGCCCCGCCATCGGGTTGGGATATTTGGCCGCACGCCAGCCCGCGCGGGTGTGGCCGAGGAAGGCGGCGCGGGCGGAAATACGTTCACCTTCGGTGTGATGCTCCAGGCACGCCCGCACGCTGGACCAGGGTTTCAGCGGGGTGACCGGGCTGTCGCTGCCGAAGCACACGGGAACACCGGCCGCGTACAGGGAGGCAAAGGGGTTCATGGAGGCGCTCCGTTCCCCCAACCGCTTCCCGTACAGGCCACCGGGCCCGCCCCACGCGGCATCGAACGCAGGCTGGGCGCTGACGGTGACCGAGTATCGGGCCAGCTTTTCAATGGCCGGCGCATCCACCATCTCCACATGTTCAAACCGGTGGCCGGCTGCGCGGACGCGCTGCTCCCCCACCTGCTCAGCCGCGAGGTCCAGAGCTGATAACGCCGCGTCCAGCCCGGCATCGCCGATCACGTGGAAGCCGGCCTGGATCCCCACGAGTGAACACGCGGCAAGATGCGCGGCCGCCTGTTCTGCCGTCAGATAGAGGTTCCCGCGCTCCCCGGGGGCGTCGCTGTAGCCGGACCGGAGCGCAGCAGTGCGCGACCCCACCGAGCCATCGATGTTCAGGTCTCCCGCAAGGCCGCGCAGCGGGAAGCCGAACTGATCCATCAGGCTGCGCGCGTGCTCTTCCGAGGTCGCCAATTCCCCCCAGTACGGCAGGACCTCGGGCAGGGCCTGCCCGTCACTGCCGGCAGAATTCCATGCTGCGGCCAGGCGCAGGTCGTCGAGGCCCCCGATGTGCGGCGCCCCCATCTCGGCCAGGGCAACGTAGCCGTTGGCGGCTGCCTCGGACAGGGCGCGCGCCTGGTGCCGGCGGAGTGCCGCTTCCGGCAGCTGCCGGGTGGACTGCCGTGCCGCCGTGTGGGCCGCGCGCGTAACGCGTGCGCCGCCGTCGAACCCGTCCTGGCTGCGAAGGTCCGCGGCATGTGCCAGTGACGTTGAGACCAGTGCCGAGTGCACGTCCACCCGGGAAAGGTAGACGGGCCGGCCTGCTGATGCACGTTCCAGTTCGTCCGGAGTGGGCAGTGTGGGGTCCGCCCACGTGGTTTCATCCCAGCCGTGGCCCAGGACCGGGCCGTTGCCGGTTGCGGACGACACGGCGTCCAGGAGCTCCCGGGCTGAGGTGACTCCGCCCAGCCGCAGCGAATCCAGGGCGATGCCGGTCTCGGTCAGGTGCATGTGCGAATCGACGAATCCGGGTGCGACGAGTGCTCCCCGCAGGTCGATGACGTCCATGGAACTGTCCGCAATGGAAGACGCCGCCTGCTCGGACCCCACCCACGCCACCGTGTCACCGTCCACGAGCATGGCGGTGGCGAAGGGGTCGGCAGCTGTGTAGACGGACCCGTTGCGGTAGAGGACGACGTTGCGGGGTGATTCCGGACCAGGCTGGGTCATGCGGGGCAGGGCTCCTGAGGGTTGAAACGGGCCGGCTGGACGCCGGGTACTGGCTAAAGGACGGAGGAATATGCCACGACGCCGCGGCGGACCAAGGAGATGGCCTCGCCGCACAGCCGGGCCAGCCGGGGATCAAGACCCGGGATCTTGGCGAGCTGGTCCAGCAGGTCCACCACCTGCTTCACCCAACGGACAAAGTCGCCGGCGGCGAGGTCGGTGCCGCTCAGCACATCCTGCAGGTGGCGGCCGCGTGACCACTTGTAGATGGGCCACACCAGCCCGAGTTCGGGTTCACCGGTCAGCGGAAGCTTGTTCTCCTCTTCAACGTCCTCCAGGGCCGACCATTCCCTCACCACGATATCCACTGCTGTTTCCAGGGAGACACTGGGCATGCGCGGCCGGAGACCGCGGTCCTCTCGCTTGGCCTGGTAGACCAGCACGCTGGCCAGGGCTGCTACTTCGGCAGCGTCCAGGTCATCGAACGCGCCCAGCCGCAGGGACTGGGAGATCAGCAGGTCCTTCTCACCGTAAATCCGCCGCAGCCGCTGTCCATCGGAACTGATGACCAGGCCGCCATCGCCGCTGGCTTCCAGGTAGCCGTAAGCGGACAGGACGTCGCACACGCGGTCGAAGGTCTTGGCGATGGTGTTGGTGCGGCCTTGGATCTGCCGGACCAGGCCGTCGGTCTCCCGCCTCAGTTTCCACCACCGCTCGGACCAGCGCGCATGGTCTTCGCGTTCGCTGCAGCCGTGGCAGGGGTGGGCGCGAAGGGCACGGCGGAGATCGGCAATACGCTTCTCCTGGTTGGGCAGCGCAGCCGCCCGGCCGAAATCATTGTTGCGGTTATGGCCCGGGGCGGGTGGCCGGTTTTCCCGGAGCGCGTTCCGGGCGGAGGACGCCAGGTCCCGCCGTGACTTCGGCACCTTGGCGTTGAATGACTTCGGAATGCGGATGCGTGTCAGCGGTGCAATGGGGCCCTCGAGGTCATCCGTTCCGATCCTGCGCAGCTGGTTGTCCAGGGTCAGCACGGCGGGCCGCGGCTCACGGCTGCTGTGGTCGGAACTGAGCACGATGGCCGGGCCCGGTGCCCTCCCGCCGGGAACATCCACCACGTCGCCGGGCAGCAGCCTGGCCAGCGAGTCGTCGCTGAGCGACTTCCGGGCCCGGGACTTTGTCCGCGACGTGGCGTTTTCGGCATCGGAGAGCTCGCGCCGGAGCCTTGCGTACTCGGTGAAGTCGCCGAGGTGGCATGTCATGGACTTGGCGTACCCCGCGAGGGATTCTTCCCTGCTCCGCACCTGCCGTGCCAGGCCCACCACCGAGCGGTCGGCCTGGAACTGCGCGAAGGAGGATTCCAGGATCTCGCGGGCCCTTGCCCGGCCAAACTGTGCCAGGAGGTTGATGCTCATGTTGTAGGTGGGCCGGAAGCTCGAGTTCAGAGGGTAGGTGCGGCGGGAGGCGAGGCCGGCCACCGCCGTCGGGTCCGTCCCGGGCTGCCACAGCACCACCGCGTGGCCTTCGACGTCGATGCCGCGGCGGCCGGCACGGCCGGTCAGCTGGGTGTACTCCCCCGCGGTGATGTCCACATGGGCCTCGCCGTTGAACTTGTCCAGTTTCTCCAGCACCACGGAACGTGCCGGCATGTTGACGCCGAGGGCAAGGGTCTCCGTGGCGAACACGGCCTTGACCAGGCCGTCGGCGAAGAGTTTTTCCACCACTTCCTTGAACGTGGGCAGCATGCCGGCGTGGTGTGCGGCAAAACCGCGGAGCAACCCGTCACGCCAGGTCCAGAAGCCCAGGACGTCCAGGTCGTCCGGCGGGATGTCGTGCCCCGCTTCGTCAACGCGCTGGGCAATGATGCGCTGCTCTTTTTCCGTGGTGAGCCACAACCCGGAGCTGACGCACTGGGCCACGGCCGCGTCGCAGCCGGCACGGGAAAAGATGAAGGTGATGGCGGGCAGCAGGTCCATCCGGTCAAGGCTCGCAATCACCTGGGGGCGGCTGGCCCTGCGAACGCCGGTTTCTTCTGGGCCCCGGGCGGGACGGTCATTGCCGCGGCGGCCGCGCTGGCCGCGTCCGCCAGGGCCGGGCCTGCTGCGGAAACTGTGCTGGCTTTCGCTGCGGGCAACCGTCAGGAGGTCCGGATTGACGTCAAAGCCGCGGCCTGAGGCAGTGGTTTCCTTCGCGGGCGCCTGCTGCGGCCCGTCGGCGTCCACGGGCGGGGCGATTTCGTCGAAGGTGGTTTCCCCGGCGAACAAATCCATGATCTGCCGGCCCACCATGACATGCTGCCAGAGGGGAACCGGGCGGTGCTCGGAGACGATGATGTCCGTATCACCGCGGACCGTGTCCAGCCAGGCGCCGAACTCTTCGGCGTTGGAGACCGTGGCGCTGAGGGAGACCACCTGCACCTCACTGGGGAGATGGATGATCACTTCCTCCCAGACAGCTCCGCGGAACCGGTCGGCGAGGTAGTGCACCTCATCCATGACCACGTAGCCCAGGTCGTCCAGGGTGGCTGAGTCCGCATAGAGCATGTTCCGCAGGACTTCGGTGGTCATGACCACCACGGGGGCGTCGCCGTTGATGCTGGTGTCGCCGGTGAGCAGTCCCACGTTTCCGGCACCGTACTTTTCGCCGAGTTCCGTGAATTTCTGGTTGCTCAGCGCTTTGATGGGGGTGGTGTAGAACGCCTTGAGGCCGCGCTGGAGGGCCAGGTAGATGGCGAACTCGCCCACGATCGTTTTTCCCGCGCCGGTGGGCGCTGCCACCAGCACTCCCCTGCCGTCCTGCAGGGACAGGCAGGCCTTCCGCTGGAAGTCGTCCAGCTCAAAGTCCAGCGTGCGGATGAACGCACCCAAATCGGTAGCCGCCTCGGCCCTGCGTTCGGCGCTGGCCCGGTACCTTTCTGCCGGGGAGAGCTCCTCAGGATCGCTGGGCGCCGTGGAAAAAGGTCCGCTGGAAGTTGGACCTTTAGGAAACGGCCCGGTGTTGGAGGACATGTACTAAGCCTACTGGGAGCTTAGAGGTTCTTCAGCTCACTGCCCGGGGTGGCGATGTCAGCCGTTGCCTCGGTTTCCGCTGCCCTCCTGGCCTGGCGGCGGGCGCGCCGCTTGTCATTCATGAGGCAGATGCCGATCGCAGCGAAGAACAGGACAAGCAGCGGACCGGCCAGCATGAACATGGAAATGGCATCGGCGCCGGGGGCCGCGATGGCGGCGAGGACAAAGACCAGGAAGACGGTAATGCGCCAGGCCTTGAGGATGGTCTGGCCGGAAATGACACCGGCCATGTTGACGCCCACCAGCACCACGGGAACCAGGAACGCGATACCCAGGACCAAGACCATACGGGTCACGAATTCGATATAGGTTCGGGCATCGATGACACTGGACGATCCGTCCGGCGTGAACTGGGTCAGCGCCCGCACCACCTGGGGCACCACCAGCCATCCGGCCCAGATCCCGGCGAGGAACAGGGGTACCGCTGCCGCCATGTATCCCAGGGTGTACCGGCGTTCCTTTGATGTAAGGCCGGGTGTGATAAACGCCCAGAGCTGGTAGATCCAGATGGGGCTGGATATCACCGCCCCGATGAGGAGCGACATCTGCAGCTTGAAGTCAAACGGGGAAGCAATGGTCCCGAAGTTGATTGCGGACAGTCCCCCGGTTTGCTGCGAGATGCGGTTGACCGGATCGGCCAGCGCCTTCAGCAGCGGATCGTAAAGTATCCAGCCCCCGATGCCGCCGATGACGACGCCAATGGCCGACTTGATCAGCCGGTTCTTGAGCTCCTTGAGGTGGTCCCACAGGGACATGCGCCCCTCAGGGTTGGCTTTACGGGCCCGCGACAGTGCCACTGGGGGTCAGGCGCGGTTCGACGGCGGAACGTCAGTGCCGTCTGTCGGCTCGCCGGGCTTTGCCTTGGGGTGGTTCACGACCGTGCCTTCCACCGGGCCGGAGGCGTCGGTGGTGTCGGTTTTGCCGTCGTTCTTCATTTCCTTGACTTCGGACTTGATGATCCGCATGGACTGGCCGAGGCTGCGTGCCATGGCCGGAAGCTTGGGTGCGGCAAAGAGCAGCAGTGCAACAACGATAATAATGACGATGGGCCAGGGGCCATCAAAGAGTCTTCCCATGGGAAATCCTTTCCTCTCAATACATCCTACTTCTATGTGAAGTCGAGATCCCCGAGCGCCTGCGGCTGGCCCCGGTCCGTCTTGCGCTGAACCCTCCGGCGGCGGCGTTCTTCCCGCCGTGCTGACGTGGATGCCTCGTAATCATGTCGCATGACGGTGGGTGAGGCAAAAACAGCAGAACCCGGCGGTGCCTGTCCGGACTTTTCCGGCTCCGCGTGCTCCTGCAGCGGGGCCAGGTGTCCAAGTTTTTCACCTGCTGCCCCGAGGTCCTTGACGGTCGCCATGAACTGGCGGAAAAGACGGATGCCCAGCAGGACATAGAACAGCAGCGACAGCGCAACAAGCGCTACCCATAAAAGGATCCAGGACCACCAAGGCATGCTGAGAAGTCTAGCCTCCGTACCTGGCCAGCGACGCCTCCAGCCACACCCGTGCGGACGTGGCCAGGTCCTCGGGGGCAATAATGCGGACGGCACCGCCATGCTGGGCGACGAACATGGGCAGCCACGCGGTGTTGCCGAACCGTATCTCGGCGACCAGTCCGCCGTCGGGAAGCTCTGCCGTGCGCTCCGCGTAGTAGTCGTCCGCAAGCCCCCTCCCCTGCCGGGTGAGCTGGACCGTGACGGTGGTGTCGTCGTCGTTCGGTGTAAAAAGCTTGGCGGGGACCGCGCCGGACGCAGTGAGCCCGTCAGCCGCGTGCTGCCCGTTCGGGTAAACGTCCTGCACGCGGTCCAGGCGGAAGTTCCGCAGCCCGTCCACCAGGTGGCAATACGCTTCGAAGTACCACGTGTTGTCGAGGGAGTAGAGCCGCAAGGGGTCCACGTCCCGTTCGGACACTTTGTCCCGTTGCGGCGACAGGTAGGTCAGGTGGAGCCGGGAGCGGGAGCCGATCGCCTGCCGCACCGTGTCATGGATGGCGGCATCGGCCGGCCCCATTTCCGGTCCGGCGAGGGACGCTGCCCGCAGCCCTTCCTCACCGGCGGCCGCAAGCAGCTTGAGCGTCACCGACTCCAGCGCCCCGCCTTCGGCAATGCCCGGCAGCCCGTTCAGGGTTTCGAGGCCCGTCAGGAGCGCGCAGGCTTCGTCCACGGTGAACCGGACTGGCCTGTTGAGGTCCAGGTCCTGGGTGATGAAGACGTGGTCGTTCTCCCACTGGATGTCCAGCAGGTCATCCGGGTAGCCCTCCGGCAGTCCGGAGCAGATGAGGATCCGCAGGTCGTCCTCCAGCTCGTCCCGGCTCACCCCGAAATGGTCCGCTACCTCCTGGATGTGCAGGCCTTGGTTGTGCACCAGGAACGGCACCAGCTGGAGCATCCGCTTGAGCTGGTCCTCCGAGGTCCTGGACCGGGACGGCCGGGAACGGGCCGGTGAAAACGAGTAGTCGGGGGTAGGAGATTCGCTGAAATCGGCAGCGGCCCGGAGCCGCCGCCGGACGGCGACAACAAGCTCCTCCGGGGCTACGGCCCGGGCATCAGGCCCGTAGGATGCCAGTTCTTCCGCGAGGATCTCCGGGTCCCGGAAGTGCAGGGCGATCCGCTCGAAGCCGGCGTCGGGGCGGCCCGGCGCGGCAGCGTCCGCCGGCGTTTCCGCGGCGGCGAGTGCCCGGCGCCGGAGGGCGAGCAGGCGGCCCTCCCGGACATCCACGACGGCGGCGCGGAGCGGCAGTTCGGGGAGCCGGTCGAGTTCCTGCCGGATGTTGAAGTCCGCCGGCGGCGAGTAGTGCTCCTTGTCCAGGATGGCCACTGCACTGGTGAATCGGGACAGCCGGAAGTGCCGGGCGGCCTGGCGTGCCCTGTCGTGGCCCACCAGGTACCACTGCCCGAACCTGCTGCCGAGGCCCCATGGCTCCACTGTGCGCACCTCGTCCTTGCCTGTGCTGCCGGCGAGGTAGCTGAACGTGACGGGGTGCCGGGAATGCATGGCGGCCACAACGTCGTCGAAGGCCTGCCCTGCGGGTTTGATGCGTGGCTGGAGGCCCGCAGGCAGTTCGACGTCGGCCAGCTGGCCTGACGCCTTGAGCTTCCGGAGGGCGCTCTGTGCTGCCGTGCCCAGGGCCGCGCGCTCCCAGAGCTGTGAGGCCAGGAGGAGTACCGTCCACTCCTCGGGCTCAAGCTGGACGTCCGGGAGGCGGTTGGATTCCTTGCCGATGCGGTAGCGCGTAGTGGCGGGGTCGTCTTCGCTCCACCCCAGGTCGGTGAGGGTTTCCACGTCGAAGCCGAACTGGCGCAGATCGTTTTTGTCACGCTCAAACATCCGGCCAAACGCAACGTCGTTGCCCGAAGTGTCATGGTAGACCTTCTCCCGCAATTCACTGCGGCGCAGGCCATACCGGGTGTTGAGGAGCGCGATCAGCAGGTTGAGGAGTCGTTCAGTGCGGGATACGGACACTCTGGTTACGTTACTAAACTCCGGGCGGAACGCAGAAAGCGCGGCAACGCCCGGGACTGTTTCTCCCGGGGGTTGCCGCGCTTTTCCATGGCGGTGCAGTCAGTGGTGCCGGATCAGCGGACGCCCACGAGGTCCACCACGAAGATCAGGGCTTCGTTGGGCTTGATCGCTCCACCGGCGCCACGGGAACCGTAGGCCAGTTCGGAGGGGATTTCCAGGCGGCGGCGGCCGCCAACCTTCATGCCCAGCAGTCCCTGGTCCCAGCCCTGGATGACCTGGCCTACGCCCACGCGGAAGTCCAGGGGCGCTCCGCGGCCCCAGGAGGCATCGAATTCTTCGCCGGTTGACCAGGCCACTCCGACGTAGTGGGTGGAGACGGTGTCCCCTGCCTTGGCTTCGCGGCCGTCGCCCTCGATGAGGTCGGTGATGACCAATTCGGTGGGAACGTCGCCTTCCGGGAAATCAATCTCGGGCTTCTGGCGGTCAAAGTCCCGCTGTCCAAATGACATGGTTGCTCCTTTGTGTCAGTGCTGGTGTTGAATACCGCGTGGTGGGTACCGCGGAAAAGAAAACCGCGGACTGCTTGTAAGTGTTGCTACTTGGCGCCGAGGATGTCCACTACGAACACCAGGTCGCCCTTGGCTTCACCCTGGCCGGCCTCGCCGTATGCCAGGTCCTTGGGGATGACCAGCAGGACGCGGGAGCCCACGGTCTTGCCCGTAAGTCCCTGGGTCCAGCCCTTGATGACCTGGTTCAGCGCGAAGGTTGCCGGTTCACCGCGGTCGAAGCTCGAATCAAACTTGGTGCCGCCCACGAGGTTGACGCCCACGTAGTTGACGGTGAGGGTATCGGTTTCCTTGACGGTGGCACCGTTGCCCTTGATGAGGTCCTGGGAAACGAGCTCGGTGGGAGCTGCCACGCCGTCGACGGAGATTTCGGGGATGCCGTCTTTTTCCGTAACCGAGGGCAGTCCGGCGGGCGGGGTGACGGTCTCGCCTTCAGGCTTTTCAAGGGCCGGGGTTACGTCCGTGGTGGACAGGACCTTGATAACAAGCAATTGGGTGGGCTGGGCTTCGGCTCCGGCGGCAGCTGCCTGTCCGGGGACGGCCAGCGCGAGGCTGGAGCCCACCTTTGCACCGACGAAGGCGTTGTAGATCACGGGGCTGCCGGTCTTCAGCTCCTCGTTGAGTTCGAGGGGCTCCGGATCGTTCGGGAATGTGTCCTCGAGGGTGGCGCCGTCGGTGCCGTTGAGGGCGAGGATGGAAATGTTGGCGATCTGGTTCGCCTTGACGGTATCCCCGCTGCCCTCGGTGATCACCTTGACGGTGGGTTCCGCCACTTCGAGCGGCTTGGCGAATTCCACGCCGGGAGCTTTTTTATCCCCGTTGTCAGTCAGTTTGAGGGAGTCGAACTTTGCAGTCTCGCCAGCGGACTGGCTGGTGGGTTCCGGCTCTGCGGTTGAACCACCGCAGGCGGTAAGCAGCAGCAGACCGGGAAGAAGGATTGCTAGTAGTCGGCGCACGTAAGAGAACTTTCGTCGGGGCAGGGTGGATGCGATGGTCCCGCGTGGCAGCGGACAGAATCGCGGCAGGCCCTGATAAAGGGCCCTATCCAGAATAGCCCCTGAAGCTGGGTGTCAGCCCATAGAGTCCAGAAGCGCATCCACGCGATCGTCCACGCTGCGGAACGGATCCTTGCACAAGATGGTCTGGTGGGCGCGGTCGTTGAGCTTCAGGTGGACCCAGTCCACCGTGTAGTCGCGGCCCAGCTCCTGTGCGCGCCGGACAAAGTCACCGCGCAGTTTGGCCCGCGTGGTCTGCGGCGGCGCGTCAACGGCGTCCTTGATGACGGTGTCGTCCACGATCCGCCGTACCGCACCCCGGGACTGGAGCAGGTAGTAGAGGCCGCGGCCGCGGGAAATGTCATGGTACGTCAGGTCAAGCTGGGCGATCCGCGGGGCGTCCAGGCCCAGCCCGTGGCGTTCGCGGTATTTGTCCATCAGCTTTTTCTTGATGGCCCAGTCGATTTCGGTGTCGATGCTGCGGGAGTCGCCGCTTTCGATGGCCCTGAGCGTCCGCTCCCACAGGTCGAGGATCAGCGGAACATGCGGGTTGTGGGCGCCGTGCTCCTTCACGAAGGCCGTGACCTTCGTCAGGTACTCCTGCTGGATTTCCAGGGCGGTGAGCTGGCGGCCGTTGGCCAGCCGGACAAGGGCCCGGCCGCTGAGGTCGTGCGATATCTCGCGGATGCTGCGGATGGGGTTTTCCATCCGCATGTCCCGCATGATCACACCCGCCTCGATCATGCGCAGTACCAGGTCGACGGTACCCACCTTCATGAGGGCGGTGGCCTCCGACATGTTCGAGTCGCCCACGATGACGTGCAGCCGCCGGTAGAACTCGGCGTCGGCGTGCGGCTCATCCCGGGTGTTGATGATGGGCCGCGACCGCGTGGTGGCGGAGGAAACGCCCTCCCAGATGTGGTCGGCCCGCTGGGAAAAAGCGTACGTTGCCCCATGCGGGGTCTTGAGGATCTTTCCAGCCCCGGCAATGAGCTGGCGGGTCACCAGGAACGGAATCAGGATCTCCGCCAGCCGGGAAAACTCGCCGCGGCGGGGAATGAGGTAGTTCTCGTGGCTGCCGTACGAGTTTCCGGCGGAATCGGTGTTGTTCTTGAACAGGTAGACCGTGCCGTTGAAACCTTCAGCGGCGAGCCGCGCCTGGGCCTCGTCCACGAGGTCGTCCAGGATCAGTTCCCCGGCCCGGTCATGGGCTATCAGCTGCGCGAGATCGTCACATTCGGCGGTGGCGTATTCGGGGTGGGAACCCACGTCCAGGTACAGCCGGGAGCCGTTGGTCAGGAACACGTTGGAAGAGCGTCCCCAGCTGACGACCTTGCGGAAGAGATAGCGGGCAACTTCCTCCGGGGCAAGAGGCCTCGAGTCGGGGCTCGAATAGGAAATCCCGAATTCGGTTTCAATACCGAAGATTCTCTTGTCCATGTGTCCTCCTAGGCCAGCAGTGCAGTGATATCCGCGTCATTGAGCCGGCGGAAGGCGCGGCGGGACCCACGTGAGCGCTCGGACATCCTGTCCAGGACCGCAACCTCCAGCGCCCGTGCCGGCAATGCCTTGGCCTGGTCATCTGCTTCACCTGCGGGGGCCAGGCCGGACATGGCCAGCCGCACGGCTTCCGAGAAGCTGAGCGAGCTGCGCCAGCCGCCCTCGATGGCAGACGACACCTTGTCCGCCTGGCCGCCCATCACCACAAAACTGTGCTCATCGGCGATGGAACCGTCGAAGGTCAGCCGGTAGAGATGGTCCTCTTCCTGGGTGGGGCCGACTTCGGCCACCGCCAGTTCCACTTCGAAGGGTTTCTGTTCGGCGGTGAACACGGCGCCCAGGCTTTGGGCGTAGACGCTGGCCAGGCCCCGGGCGGTGACGTCCTCACGGTCGTACGAGTAGCCGCGGACGTCCGCGTACCTGACGCCGGCTTGCCGGAGGCTTTCGAACTCGTTGTATTTCCCGACGGCGGCGAACGCGATTTTGTCGTAGATCTCACCGATTTTGTGCAGGGACGGGGAGGGGTTTTCCGCCACCAGGGCGATCCCCTCCGCGCAGCTGATGACCACCACGGACCTGCCGCGGGCGATGCCTTTCCGTGCGAAATCGGCACGGTCCTTCATCAGCTGTTCGGGCGAGACATAGAACTGCTGGGTCATCTCAGGCCTCCCGTCCGGCGATGGTGCGGGCTTCGATGACGTTCCTTGCCGCGGCTGCGAGTTCCGGCTCGGGAACCCGGCGGGCGCCCGAGCTGTCCACCGTATAGACCACAGGCCACAGCTGGCGGACGGTGTCCGGGCCGCCGGTTGCCGAATCGTCGTCGGCGGCGTCGTACAGGGATTCCACCGCAACGGCGAGGGCCTCGGCGGCAGTGAGGTTGGGCCGCCACAGTTTTTTCAGGGCGCCGCGGGCGAAGACGGACCCGGACCCTACCGTGTGGTGTTCGTGTTCCTCGTACCTGCCACCGGTGACATCGTAGGAGAACAGCCGGCCCACGCCGGCGCTGGTGTCGAATCCGGCGAAGAGCGGCACCACGGCCAGGCCCTGGAGCGCCAGCGGGAGGTTGCCGCGGATCATGGCCCCAAGCCTGTTGGCCTTGCCTTCGAGGCTGAGGAGCGTGCCTTCGATCTTTTCGTAGTGCTCGAGCTCCACCTGGAACAGCCGCGTCAGGTCAATTGCTATGCCGGCCGTTCCAGCGATGCCCAGCACCGAGAACCGGTCTGCGGGGAACACCTTCTCGATATGCCGGCTGGCGATGACGTTGCCCATGGTGGCCCGCCGGTCCCCTGCCATCAGCACGCCGCCGTCGTAGCTCAAGGCAACGATGGTGGTGGCGTGCGGAACCTGCAGCGGAGCGGCCGCGGACGCGCCGCCCTGGGGGGACCGGCTAAAGGGCAGAAGCTCCGGCCGGTCCCGCTGCAGGTGTTCGGTAAAGGACGAGGTGGCGTTGGCGGCTACCTGGTTGGCGGTTGATTCCTGCACTCATGCACTCCTTGAACGTGGTACTTCAACGTCTGTACAGATTCCGGCCGTCCGGGGCTTCCGCCACCCTCCGGTCCGGGTTACTGGCCGCCTTTTTGGACGAAGGCCCGGACGAACTCTTCGGCGTTGGATTCCAGGACGCCGTCGATCTCATCAAGGAGATCGTCCACCCCTTCGGTTGATGCCGAAGCCTGGGCTTCCGGTGGTGCGGGCGGCGCCTCAGGAATGTCCTCGTCGACCTGGCTGTCGCGTGATTGCGGCTGCTGCTGCTCCTGACCTGCCATTGTTATCCCTCCCTTTAATCAGTCATCGGATCCGGCGGATCCTCCGATATGCCCATCCTGCCACGGCAGCGGCCGTCCGGCGCGGTTTACGCCGCAGGCGGAGCGTTGTTGTGTCCCAGGAGTTCCGCGAGGAACGGACCCGCTTCCCGGTAGCGCTGGAACAACGCTCCCGTCAATGCTTTGGTTCCGCGCAGCGGCTCGCGTGTGGGGACGCGCTGCAGGCGCCCGTAGCCGGGTACGTCGAAGATGACCGAGTCCCAGCTCGCGCCCACCACATCCTTACCGAAGCTGCTGATGCACTTGCCGCGGAAGAACGCGCGGGTGTCCGGCGGCGGTTCCCCGACGGCGGCAGCGATGGCGGCGTCGTCGACAATCCTTTGCATCCGGTTCCGGGCCAGGAAGCGGTAGTACAGGCCTTTTTCCGGCCGGATGTCGGCCCACTGCAGATCGACGAGGCCCAGCCGGGCGTCGTTCCATTCCAGGCCGTCCCGCTGCCGGTACCCGTCCAGGAGCGAGAGCTTGGCGAGCCATTCCACCGAACTGGACGCCGCGGCCCTGTCGCTGTCCAGCTGGGTAAGGACGGTTGCCCACCGGTCCAGGACATCGTGCGTGTGTCCGTCGCCGTCCACGGCGTCGCCCACTCCGGTGTCCTGTGCGAGCTTGGCTGCGGCCTCGTGGTACATCCATTGCAGGTCAAGGGCCGTGACCCGCCGGCCGTCGAGCAGCCGCAGTGTGGCCGTCAGGGATGTGTCGTGACTGACCGCCTGCAGCGCCTGGACAGGTTCGTATACCTCGACCTTCGGCGCCAGCCCCGCCTCGATGAGGCTGAGCACCATGGCCGTGGTCCCGAACTTCAGGTAGTTGGACACCTGGCTGAGGTTGGCGTCACCGATGATGACGTGCAGGCGCCGGTACTTGTCCGCGGTGGCGTGCGGCTCGTCCCTGGTATTGATGATGGGCCGGCGGATGGTTGTTTCCAGCCCCACTTCGGCTTCGAAAAAGTCTGCCCGCTGGCTGATCTGGTACCCGGGCCCCGAGCTGTCCTGTCCGATCCCCAGCCGTCCCGCGCCGCAGATGATCTGGCGGGTCACGAAGAACGGCGTCAGGCCGCGCACAATTTCCCCGAACGGGACCGAGCGCGGCATGAGGTAGTTCTCGTGGGAGCCGTAGGACACCGACTTGTTGTCCGTGTTGTTTTTGTAGAGGTTGACGGGCGGAAGGTCGGGGTCCGACGCCAGCCGCCGTACCGCTGCCAGGCCCACAAGATCTCCGGCGGCGTCCCAGATGACGGCATCACGCGGGTTGGTGACTTCCGGGCTGGAGTACTCGGGATGGGCATGGTCCACATACAGCCGCGCCCCGTTGCCGAGGACCATGTTCATCAGGAGTGTGCCGGACTCGTCCTGCCCGTCGAGCTCGAGTTCCTCCCGGCCGTACGCGAGGGCAACGGCTTCCGCGTCCAGTACCGGCGGCTGGTCCGTCAGCTGGCTGGGATGTGCCGAGCCCCGGTCCACCGTCCATCCACGGGCGTCGTGCAGCGGCTCTTCATCCGTGTAGTCCCAGCGGGTTTCAGCTCCTCCGGCGGCGCGCTGCCGGGTGACCTGGGCATAGGCCTGGACCACCCGGGCACTCATCATGGTCGCGTTGGCCGAGGGGGCGGAGGGGGCGTGGATGCCGTACTCGGTTTCGGCGCCCATCACCCGCATGGCCCCGCCGGCCGGGAGTGATCCCCCGGCGGCGGGCTCCGGTGCAGCGGTCATAGATACTGTCCCGTGGTGGGCATGGTTTCGATGGACTTGCCGGGTTCCTGGCCGGCCTTGCCCTGGACGATGGTACGGATGTAGGTGATCCGTTCGCCCTTCTTGCCGGAGATACGGGCCCAGTCATCGGGATTGGTGGTGTTGGGCATGTCTTCGTGTTCGCGGAACTCATCCACCACGGCCCGCAGGAGGTGCTCGATCCGGAGCCCCTTCTGCTGCGTGGTCAGGAGGTCCTTGATGGCGTACTTCTTGGCCCGGTCCACCACGTTCTGGACCACGGCGCCGGAGTTGAAGTCCTTGAAGTACAGCATCTCGGTGTCACCGTTGGCGTAGGTGACTTCCAGGAACTCGTTCGACTTGTCCGTGGAGTACATCGCTTCCACGGTTCGCTGGACCATGGCGTCCACGGTGGCCTGGACATCGCCGTCGTGCTCGGCGAGGTCGGACTCGTGGAACGGAAGGTCCGGAGTGATGTATTTGTTGAAGATGTCCGCTGCCGCTTCGGCATCCGGACGGTGGATCTTGACTTTGACGTCCAGCCGGCCGGGGCGGAGGATCGCGGGGTCGATCATGTCCTCGCGGTTGGAGGCACCGATAACGATCACGTTGTCGAGGCGCTCCACGCCGTCAATCTCGCTGAGCAGCTGGGGCACGATGGTTGTCTCGACGTCGGAGGAGATGCCGGTGCCGCGGGTGCGGAACAGGGAATCCATTTCGTCGAAGAACACCACCACGGGGCTGCCGTCGGATGCCTTTTCCCTGGCACGGGAGAAGATCAGCCGGATGTGGCGCTCGGTCTCACCGACATACTTGTCGAGGAGTTCGGGGCCCTTGATGTTCAGGAAGTAGCTCTTGAGGTCCACGTTGCCGGAGCGTTCGGCGGCGCGGGCGGCGAGCGAGTTGGCCACGGCCTTGGCGATGAGGGTCTTGCCGCAGCCGGGAGGGCCGTACAAGAGGATGCCCTTGGGCGCCTTGAGACCGTGTTCCCGGTAAAGGTCAGGATGGAGGAACGGCAATTCGACGGCGTCGCGGATCTGCTCGATCTGCGGCCCCAGGCCTCCGATGTCCTCGTAGGTGATGTCCGGGACTTCTTCCAGGACCAGGTTCTCCACCTCGGAGCGGGGGACCTTTTCCAGGGCGTAGCCCGTCCGCGAATCGATGGACAGGGCGTCCCCTACGCGGAGCTTTTCAGTGAGGAGGGCTCCGGAGAGCCGGACCACGCGCTCTTCGTCGGCCCGTCCAACAACCAGTGCGCGGTCGGCGCCGAGCATCTCCTTCAGCGTGGCCAGCTCGCCGGCCCGCTCGTAGCCGAGCCCGGCCACAATGAGCAACGCCTCGTTGAGCAGGACTTCCTGGCCCACGGCCAGCTGGTTGATGTTGACCAGCGGGCTGATGCCCACGCGCATTTTCCGGCCCGCGTTAAAGATGTCCACGGATTCCTCCGTGGCCGCCTGCCCGCTACTGCCCGGAGAGGGCGGCCGTTTGGGGTTCAGCTGGAGGATGGTGCCGAAGCTGTACGGCGGCTGTCCTTCCTGGTCCAACGCGTTCTTGAGCCTGAGAATCTCGGCTTTCGCGGTCTCCAGCATGCTGACCAGCTTGGTGTTGTTCTGCGTTGCCGCAGCCAACTGGCGGTCGATATGCCTGAGCTTGTCCCGGAGGATGTTGACCTGGCGGTCGGCAACCGAGAGGTCATTGGCGGCAGAGTGCTCTGCCGGTGTACGTCCGGAGTCCTGGTTTGGAGTCTCCATGTGTATCAGCCCCTTCCTGCGCTTCTATTAAGACATTAGCCCCAAGATGGCAGGTAGGGATGGAGACTCCCGAAATCTGGACTAGTTCGTGATCTCCGGTGCGTCCTTGACGTTGGTGCCGGCAATGGCGTCGCGTGCGGCGCGCCGCAGCTTTTTGTCGGACACAAGCCGCTCCCCCACGGCCCCCGGGGTCCAGGCGTTGACGTCCTCTTCGTTGAATTCCGTCTTCGAGGGGCGGCGCTTTACCGAAATTCCGGTGACACCGTCAGCCAGCCTGCGTGTCACAAGGAGGAACCCGGTGTGGGCCACCATCCGGTGGTCCGGACGGACCGCGAGTCCTTCAAGGTGCCAGCCGCGGACCATGGACTCCCAGGCGTCGGGTTCGGTGAACCGGCCGTCGGCCCGGATGGCTTCCGCCGTCCGTGAGAGCTGGGTGACGGTGGCGACGTAGTTGATCCAGACGCCGCCCGGCGCCAGGACGGTGGCTACGGCGTCGAGGCATTCCCACGGTGCCAGCATGTCCAGGACCACGCGGTCCACCGAGCCGGGTGCCTCGCTGCGGACAACCTCTTCCTGGAAATCGCCCAGGGAGATCTGCCAGGCCGGATGCGGGCCGCCGAAAATCGTTTCCACGTTTCCGCGCGCGATGTCCGCGAACTCTTCTCGCCGTTCAAAGGAGTGCAGGTAGCCCTGGTCGCCAACAGCGCGGAGCAGGGAGATGGAGAGGGCGCCGGAACCCACACCGGCTTCCACGACGCGTGCGCCCGGGAAGATGTCAGCCATCGTCACGATCTGGCCGGCGTCCTTGGGGTAGACGACGGCGGCGCCACGCGGCATGGAGAGGACGAAGTCTGAAAGCAGCGGGCGCAGGGTCTGGTATTGCTGGCCAACGTTGTTCACCACCACGGAGCCGTCTACCTTGCCGATGATTTCATCGTGGTTCAGGAAGCCGCGGTGGGTATGGAAGGCTCCGCCGCGCTCGAGGGTGATGGTGTTCATGCGCCCGCGCTCGTCGGTCAGCTGGACGCGCTCACCCTCCCGGAAGGGTCCCCGGCGCCGGGCAGCTCCCACCGGCTGCGAGCTGCCGGGGGCAGCACCGGCCTGGGCTGCTGCCGTTGCTTCATTGACGGCAGTTTCGCTGCTCATGATGTTCCTCGCTCCTGTAAACCTGGGGTGCCAACGCATGCATGTCCTGGTACAGACATTGTGGCTTCTGCGGCGGCAATGCACACCGGCACGTAACTCTACCGGTTCTGGCCCTGGGGTCGCTTATCGGTCCGCTGCCGCTTTCCGGTGATGGCAGCAACTACCGCGTCCTGGGAGAGCAGCCCGGTCACCCTGCCGTTGTGGTCCACCACAGCGTAGTGGCGCCCCTCGAGCTGGGACAGGAAGGTGATCAGCTCCTGTCCCTTCGACCATTCGGGGACATAGGCGCCCGGAGCCAAGGCAAAGGAGACTGCCGTGACGGGAGTGGAATCTGCTGCGGCGGGCGGCACGGAGGCCAGCGCTGCGGGATCCACCACGCCCTGGGGCCGCCCGTCAGGCCCGTAGACGACGAGGGAGGTGGTTCCGGCTGCACCGTGGCGGAGGGCTTCCTGCACTGAAGCAGTGGACGGAAGTCCGACGGCGGGCGTCGCCAACCCCGCCGCAGTCACCAGGGGCAGCCGGGCGCGCAGCGTTCCCTGCTGGATGGACGCGGAGGCCCCCATCCAGAGGAATCCGCTGACGAGGACGGTGATGATGACCAGGCTGAAATCAGGCTCGTCCCCGGCGAGGAGTGGCCTGACGATGAACCAGGCGCATATTGCGACAACGATGATCCGGCCGCCCCAGCCGGCCGCGACGGTTCCCTTTGCCTGGCTCCCGGTGGCCTTCCACACGGCCGACTCAACCAGTCGCCCGCCGTCGAGCGGCAGGCCGGGAAGCACGTTGAAGACCGCGATCAGGAAGTTGGCCCACATAAAGATGTTCGTGAGGATTTCGGCGACGCTGCCCATGCTGTCAGTGCTGAGGGCAAGCCAGGCGCCTCCGGCCAGGACAAAGTTCGCTGCCGGACCCGCCAGCGCCACCAGGACGGATCGTCCCGGTGAAGCGGTGAAGCTTTCGAACTGGGTGTGGCCGCCCCAGAGGTTGAGCACGATTTTTTGGGTGGGCCACCCGTAGATCTTGGCGGTCAGCGCATGGGCGAGTTCGTGGACCAGGACCGAAATCAGCAGCAGGACCGCGTAGGCGAACGCCACCACGTACGCCGTAGCGCCGAGGGCGGGGTTGCTCCGGTCAAGCACCGGTCCGTAAACAAGCACGGTGAAAGCGGCAATGATGAACCACGAATAGGCGAGCACCACCGGAACCCCGGCGATCCTGCCGAGGGGAATGCCTTCGCGGCGGGCCGGAGCGCGGGTTTCAGTCACGTGAAGTCCCGACGGCGGAAGCGGCTTCTGCCTGCTGTGAACCGGACGCCGGGGTGTCCGCGAGCAAGGATTCAAGGTCGGCCACGGTGCGGCCGGCCAGCGAATCCCACAGGGTGTAGCGGCCATCATGGGGCAGCGGAACAATGTGGGGTATTGCGACGGTGGCCACGCCGGAGGCGACGGCGGCTGCCACGCCTGGCGCGGAGTCTTCCAGTGCCACGCAGTGCTCGATGTCCAGGTCCGGATCGGTTTCCCGCAGCCGCTCCACGGCTGCCAGGTATGCCTCCGGGTGCGGTTTCCCCTGGGAGACAGTGTCGCCGGTGACCAGGATTTCGAAGTACGGGCGGGGAAGGCTGGCAACCACCTGCCGCGCGAGCGGACCCTCGGACATGGTGACCAGGGCGCAGCGCACCCCGGCGAGATGAAGATCTTCCAGCAGTTCACGGGCACCCGGCCGCCACGGCACCTGCTGCTGGACGCTGTTGATGACCGCTGCTGTGAGGGTGTCGATGATCTGGCGTATCTCCAGGCCGACGCCTGCCTGCTGGAGGAGCCCCGCGGAAAAGGTCAGGGACTGGCCCACCAGCTGCATGGCCTGCTCATGGGACCACGTTCCTCCGTGGGCTTCCACCAGCGCACGTTCGGCGGCGATCCAGTAGGGCTCGGTGTCCACGATGGTGCCGTCCATATCCCAGAGGACGGCTTTGAGCGGGGTACTGGAAGCTGGCGGTTGCATGCTCCCAAGTCTACGGGGACATGCTGGACGCCTCCTGCGGGCTACGCCCTTGGCGAATCCGGGCCCAATTCCTGCTGCCGGCCCCGGCTTCCGCGCATTTTGCGGCGCTTCATTCCATGCACTGGGAACGTCCTTGGACGTAGGGTGAAGAAATGAATAGCTTCGAGGGAGACACCACCGAACCGGGTGCCGGACCCGAGCGGGAACGGTTCCTGCAGCCAGTGGCTGACGGACAGCGGGTAACTGTGATGCTTGCCGCCTTTGAAGGCTGGAACGACGCCGGCGAGGCGGCGAGCGATTCGCTGCGGTACCTGAACAAGCTGTGGGGCGGCAAGAAGGTAGCGTCCATAGACGCCGACGAGTACTACGACTTTCAGTTCACCCGGCCCACTGTCCGTAGGAATGCCGCCGGCGAACGGAAAATCAAGTGGCCCTCCACGAGGATTTACAAGGCCAGCGCGCCGGACTCCAACGTGGACGTGATCTTTGTCCAGGGCACCGAGCCATCCTATAAATGGCGCGCCTACACCGCCGAGTTGTTGGTGCACGCGGAAGCCTTGAACGTGGATTACGTGGTACTGGTGGGGGCGCTGCTCGCTGATGTTCCGCACAGCAGGCCGATTCCGGTGAGCACGTCGTCCGATGACGCCCCGCTGCGGGAGCGCATGAACCTGGAAGCTTCGCAGTATGAAGGCCCGGTGGGCATCGTGGGTGTCCTGTCCGAAGTTGCCCTGCTGGCGGGGCTCCCTACGGTCTCGCTGTGGGCCGCCGTTCCGCACTATGTGGCGCAGGCGCCGTCACCCAAGGCCCAGCTGGCCCTGCTGCACCGGATAGAGGAGCTGTTGCAGGTCCCGCTGGACACCCACGAGCTGGCGGAGGAAGCGGACGCCTGGGAGCGCGGCGTGGACGAGCTGGCCACCGAGGACCCGGAGATCGCGGCCTATGTCCGGCAACTGGAGGAAGCCAAGGACACCGCCGACCTGCCGGAAGCCACGGGCGAGTCCATTGCGCGTGAGTTTGAACGCTATCTGAAGCGGCGGGGCCAGGACAGGCCCTGAGCCGGGCTGGGCCGCACCCGTTCCCGGCGCGTAAGGCCGGGAACGGAAAGGTCAGAGGCGGATGCCCAGGAGCGCGTCCACCGCGTCCCTGACCAAGGCCTGGTCCGCGGCGTTGGCGGCAGCGCCGCCGTCGTTCGCCTGCCGGGCCCAGCCGGAGACAGCCGCAACAGCCCCGGGGGCGTCGAGGTCCGCGGCAAGCGCCGCCCGCATCTCTGCGATCAGCGGCCCGGCGGAGCCTGCAGGGGTGTGGTCAAGTGCCCGCCGCCATGCCGTGAGGTCAGCCTTGGCGGCCGCGAAACCTTCATCCGTCCAGGACCAGTCGGAGCGGTAATGGTGGGTAAGGATGGCAAGCCGGATAGCGGCGGGATCCTCCCCTGCCGCCCGCAGCTTGGAGACGAGCACCAGGTTGCCCTTGGACTTGCTCATCTTTTCGCCGTCCAGCCCCACCATGCCCGCGTGGGCGTAGTGCCTGGCAAGCGGCACCCCTGCCAGTGAAAACGCGTGCCCGGCGCCCATCTCGTGGTGCGGGAAGATCAGGTCGGAGCCGCCGCCCTGGACGGTGAACGGCGAGGGCAGGTACTTCTGCGCGATGACGGTACATTCGATGTGCCAGCCGGGCCTGCCGGGCCCCAGGCTTCCGCCGGGCCAGCTCGGCTCGCCTTCGCGCTCCACCCGCCACAGCAGCGGATCCAGCGCCTGGCGCTTTCCGGCCCGCCCGGGGTCGCCGCCGCGTTCTGCGAAAAGCTCCAGCATGTCACTTTCGCCCAGCCCGGAAATGCTGCCCAGGGTCCACGCTTCCGGAGAGACGGACTGCTTGCCTGCGGCCTCGACGTCGTAATAGACATCCCCGTCCGGATCACCGTTGCTGCCCTGCACCTTGTAAGCCAACCCGAGGCTGACCAGGCGTTCCACCTCGGGAACGATCAGCCCGATGGATTCAACGGCACCCACGTAACGGTCCGGGGAAAGGACATTCAGCGCCTCCATGTCCGTGTGGAAGAGCTCAATCTGGCTGGCAGCCAGGTCCTGCCAGTCGACGCCGGTGGCGGAAGCGCGTTCCAGGAGCGGGTCGTCCACGTCTGTCACGTTCTGGACGTAGGAGACGTCCTGGCCGGCGTCCCGCCACGCCCTGTTCAGGAGGTCAAACGCCACATAGCTGGCCGCATGGCCCATGTGTGTTGCGTCGTACGGGGTGATCCCGCAGACGTACATGGAGGGCGCCGTTTCGGCCTCCAGCTCCACCTCGCGGCCTGCCGCGGTGTCGAACAACCGGATGGCAGGCATGTTTCCGGGCAGGGCAGGAACGGGGCGGGAAGTCCAGGATTTCACAGACCAAGCCTAGTGCTAGGCGCTGATGACACCGAAACCGAGAAGCAGGTACAGCGCGAGGCCCAGGAAGATCCGGTACCAGACGAACAGCCGGTAGCTGCGGGTGGACACGAACTTCAGGAACCAGCCGATGATGACGTAGCCCACCACCAGCGCGATGGCGGTGGCCAGTGCGGTTTCCGCCAGGCCGTAGGGGCCGGTGATGCCGTCCTTGGACACCACCTTGTACAGCTGGAACAGCCCGCTGCCGAACACCGCCGGGATGGCGAGCAGGAAGGAGTAGCGTGCCGCAGCCTCGCGGGTGTAGCCCATGAGGAGGCCGGCTGTTATGGTCCCGCCGGAGCGGGAGACGCCGGGAATCAGGGCCATGGCCTGGGCGAAGCCGTACAGGATGCCGTGCTTGTACGTCAGCATGTTGAGGTCGCGTTTCTGCTTGCCGACGGCATCGGCGACGGCGAGGAACAGGCCGAAGACGATCAGCATGGTGGCCACGATCCACATGCTGCGGAGGACGGACTCGATCTGGTCCTGGAACAGCAGTCCCAGGACGATGATCGGCAGGCTTCCCATGATGACCAGCCAGCCCATCCGGGCGTCAGGATCCTGGCGCGGCACTTTTCCGCTGAGTGAACCGGCCCAGGCCTTGACGATCCGGACGATGTCCCGCCAGAAATAGATCAGCACGGCAGTCTCGGTGCCCAGTTGGGTGATGGCGGTAAAAGCGGCGCCCGGGTCGGCGGCGTTGGGCAGGAATTGCCCCACGATCCGCAGATGCGCACTTGATGAAATCGGAAGAAATTCGGTCAGTCCCTGCACTAGGCCCAGCAGGGCCGCCTCAAACCAGTTCACGCTAAGACCCTACGTCATGGGCAGCAGGGGTTCTGCCCGTAAGCTTGCTGCTATGCAGCAGCGTTACGTCGGCAACAGTGGATTGCGAGTTTCATCCCTCTCACTTGGGACCATGGACTGGGCCGGCGAAACCGATGAACAGGACGCATCGGAACTGCTGCGCACCTTCCTCACCGCGGGCGGCCGGCACGTGGACACCGCTGCCTCATACTCGGACGGGCGTGCCGAGGCGATGTTGGGTTCCCTGTTGGGAGACGTGGTGGCGCGGACAGAGGTGACCATCTCCACCAAGGCGGGAATGACGACGCCGGATGGCCGGCGCGCCGTCGACACCTCGCGTAACGCGATGCTCACCGGCCTGGATGCGAGCCTTGCCAGGCTCGGGACGGACTACGTGGACATCTGGTTCGCGCAGGCCTGGGACGGCAATGTTCCGCTGGAGGAAACTTTGTCCGCCCTGGAATTCGCCGTCCGGACGGGACGGGCCCGATACGCCGGCGTGTCCAACTTCAACGGCTGGCAAACGGCCAAGGCAGCGGCGATCGCCGGGTTCCCGCTGGTGGCGGCGCAGGCCGAATACTCATTTCTGCAGCGCAAGCCGGAAGCCGAGCTGATCCCGGCGGTGGAGGATGCCGGCCTGGGCCTGATGGCGTGGGGGCCGTTGGGCCGCGGGGTGCTCACCGGAAAGTACCGCGGCAGCATCCCGGCGGGGTCCCGCGCGGCATCCGCGTCCGGTTCCGCCTACGTGTCGCCCTACCTTGACGAGAAGCCTTCGCGGACGGTCGAAGCAGTCTGCATGGCAGCGAAAGGGCTCGGCCGGACCCCGCAGGACGTCTCGCTCAGCTGGCTGCTGTCCCAGCACGGGGTAGCCACCGTGATTGTGGGTCCGCGGACGCCGGTGCAGCTGAAGGAAATACTCGAAGCCCAGCTGACGCCGCTGCCGCCCGAGATTGCCCGGGCGCTGGAGGATGTGTCAGCACCGCAATAGATTCGCGGTCCTATTCCTGGACGATTTCCAGGTCCTCGTCGTCGTCCACTCCGCTTTCTTCGTCCTCTTCATCCTCGTCATCAAAGACCTGAAGCGGCGTCACCTCGTTGTAGGCCTCATAGAGCGCGTCCTCGTACACTTCGAACGCGTCTGCGACGGCAAAAAACGCTGCCTCCACGGAGGGGTCACCATCTCCGCGGCGGTTGGATGCTGCTATAAGGTGTTCTTCCAAAGCGGTGGTCAGGGACTGAAGCGCGACACGCGGATCGATGCTCATGACTTCACGTTAGCCGGAAAAGGACGAAAATGGAGAGCAATGAAGGAACAATTTCTCACCAGCTCGGTCCAGCGGGAACGGGATTATTTGAGGCAGTACGAGTACCTCGTACTGACGGTAAGCCCTGACGATTCACTGCACGAGGCGCGGCGCCGGCTGGTGGAACACTCCGAGTACGGCAAGTGGGAGCTGGAGCGCAGCAAGCTGTATGTGGGCGGCGGACGGCGTTTCTGGCTCCGCCGACGCGTGATGCAGGTCCAGCGGACCGTCTAGTGGTTGCCTGTCCAGCGGACCGTCTAAGGGATCGCGGTCCAGCAGACCGACTAAGGCTCGAGTGGACCCAGCCAGGCGTTCGCCACGGTGTTGTGGGCCGATTCGTCGTCGGACGGGTGGAACATGCCTGCGAGGACGTCCCGGTAGAGCCGTTCCAGTTCGGATCCCCGGAAGTAGCTCGATCCGCCGCTGACCCGGATGGCCAGGTCCACCACCCGCCGCGCCGTTTCGGTGGCGTTGACTTTCAGTCCTACGAGTTTGGGGAACCACTGCGGGCCGTGGTCCGCCAGTGCGTCGACGTCGGACGCGACGGTTTTGAGCTGCGGGTAAAGGTTGTCCATGGCCATGGCAGCCTCGGCAACCTTCCAGCGGATGTCCGGGTCCTGCGCGTAGCTGCGTCCGCCGTTCTTGAACGAGGTGCGGCGCTTGACGGTTTCGACCCCTTCGGCGAGGGCGCGCTCCCCCAGGCCGGTATAGACGGCGGCGAGGAGTGTTTCGAAGCAGGCGAAGATGGCGAAAATCAGGGGATCAGGGTTTGGTCCGACGGGGAGCTTGCGGAAGATCCGCTCCGCCGGGACCCGAACGCCTTCGAGGACCGTTGTGGAGGACTGGCTGGCGCGCATGCCCAGGGTGTCCCAGTCATCGAGGATGCGGTAGCCGGCCGTGTCCCGGGTGATGAACCCGTGAACCAGTTCCCCGTCACCGTCCCTGGCCTCGGAATCCTTCCCGAAGATCCCGAGACGGGTCCAGGCCGGAGACAGGCTTGTGAAGATTTTGGTGCCGGTGAAGGAGTACCCGCCGTCGGGTGAGGGCGTTGCGGTGGTACGGGAGTCGAAGAGCACAGAGTCGTTGCCCGCTTCGGAGTTGCCGTAGGCGAAGATCTCCCCGTTGGCCGCTTCCTTCAGGACGAAGTCCAGGGACTGGTCCCCGCGGGCGCCGAGAACCTGCGCGACGCCGGTCCACACCAGGTGCATGTTGACGGCGAGGGCGGTGGCCGGGGCAGCCGTTGCCAGCCTCCGCTGGCACTGCGCCGCCGCTTCGAGCCCAAAGCCCATGCCGCCGTCGGACGTGGAAACAAATAACTTCAGGTAGCCGGCGGCAGCCAACTCCCGAAGGTCCTCATGGAAGAAGGTGTTGTCCCTGTCGTAGCCGGCAGCTCGGCCGCGGATCCGCTCCAGGAGGGAATCCGGGAGCAGCTCTTCGGGGGTCATGCCCGCCCCTGTCAGTAGTTGGTAAGCAGGGTGTTCAGCACCCTGGCGCCGAATTTGAGCGAGTCGGCAGGGACGCGCTCATCGACGCCGTGGAACATTCCGGTGAAGTCCAGTTCGTCCGGCAGCATCAGCGGCGCGAATCCGTAGCCGGTGATTCCGAGCCGGCTGAGTGACTTGTTGTCCGTCCCGCCGGAGAGGGTGTAGGGCAGGACTTTGGCGCCCGGGTCCTCGGAATGGAGTGCGTCGATCATGGAGTCCACCAGATTGCCGGCGAACGGCACCTCGAGGGAGACGTCCTGGTGGACGTAGCTGACGTCCACGCCGGTGCCGGCGAGTTCCCTCACGATCTCGAGGACATGTTCCTGCTGCCCGGGAAGAGTGCGGCAGTCGATGAGGGCCTCGGCCGATTCGGGGATGACATTGTGCTTGTAGCCGCCCTTGAGCAGCGTGGGGTTGGTGGTGTTCTGCAGGGTGGCGCCGACGAAACGCGACACCGTGCCCAGCTGGTCCAGCAGGCGGTCCGGATTGTCGGCGTCGAACTCAACGCCCGTGAGTTCCGTCACGCCGTCCAGGAACTGCCGGGTGGTGGGCGTCAGTTCGATGGGCCACTTGTATTCGCCGATGCGGGTCACCGCGGCCGCGAGGCGGGTGACGGCGTTGTCCGTGCTGATCTGGGAACCGTGGCCCGCCCGGCCGTGGGCCACGAGGCGGAGCCAGGAGATCCCCTTTTCGGCGGTTTGCAGCAGATACGTGCGCTGGCCGCCGATGGTGGCCGAGAAGCCTCCCACCTCCGAGATGGCTTCGGTGGCGCCTTCGAACAGTTCGGGGCGCTTGTCGACGGCGTAGCGGGCTCCGTAGGCGCCGCCGGCTTCCTCGTCAGCGAAGAAAGCGAAGATGATGTCCCGCTTGGGCTTCCTGCCCGAGCGGGCGAAGCTCCGCAGGACGGAGAGGATCATGGCGTCCATGTCCTTCATGTCGACGGCGCCGCGGCCCCAGATGAGGCCGTCCTTGAGTTCAGCGCCGAAGGGGTCCACCGACCACTGGTCCCGGAGGGCGGGCACGACGTCCAGGTGGCCGTGCACCACCAGGGCACTGGCGGAAGGATCCTCGCCGGCCATCCGGGTCACAACATTCGCCCGGCCGGGGGCGGATTCGAAGATTTCCGCCTCCATGCCGACTTCCTCAATCAGTCCGGCAGCGTATTCCGCAGCAGCCCGCTCCCCCGGCCCGGAGCCGTCGCCGTAGTTCGAGGTATCGATCCGGATGAGTTCCTGGCAGATCCGGACAACTTCATCCTCGGGCAGGACGTCAGGCATTGGGAGCTCCTCGTTAGGGAATGACTGGTTGGTATGCGCGAATTCGCTGCCCTCAGCCTACCCACTTGGCCCGATTCGTTGTTCCCGGAAAGTCGTGTTAGAGTTTTTCTCGCTGCTTCGGAGAGGCGCGAAACACTGAAAGGTGTGAACGGTTCCCCGAATTACCACCTGCGCGGGTGGCGGAATGGCAGACGCGCTAGCTTGAGGTGCTAGTCCTCGAAAGGGGGTGGGGGTTCAAGTCCCCCTCCGCGCACAAACGGAAGCCCCGGAAAATCAGTGATTTTCCGGGGCTTTTCTGTGTTTTGCCGGCAACTTCCATTGAGGCGTTGCTCACAGTGCGCGTCCCCGGCTGCGGGCTACCCGAACTAAAAACGCTGCAGTGCCTGGCCGAGCATTTCGTGACCTTGTGCCTCGAATGCCTCATCCCCTACAAGGTGTGCCCACACGGATGTACCAATCGCTTCCCGCAGCAGGTCGATTCGCCATACGTGGGCGGAACGGGGATCGTCACCATACCCGTTCAGGAACTCCTCCTCGAGCGCCGGCATTTTCTGCCACTGCTGCACCGCCAACCGGCAAAAGTCCGTAGCTGCGGGTCGAAAATCGAAGCGGCCGAAGTCTATTGCCCGAAGCCTGCCCTTGTTGCTGATCCAGTTCCGCGGCTGCCAGTCTCCGTGGGTGGGAACAACGCGAATGGGCATCGGCTGATACTTCCGCAGATGTTCACGGGCCTGCTGTTCCACTGCTGGAGCGATCCGATGCTTGTGCTCCAGCCAGCCCGCCGCCTTCGCTGTTGCCCGCGCCTCATAGTGCTCGTCAACCCGGGTCTCCTGGCTGTGAATCAGCCTCAGCAATTCACCTGCTTGGGCATGGATGCCTGGGGACAGTTCATCCTCCGTACCCTCGACAAGTTCCCCTTCGAGGTACTGGAGCACCAAGAGGTTGGAGCTTCGGCTTGCGTGCAGCATTTCACCCACCCGGCCCCGGGTGAGGAGCGGACGCGTGTAGGAGCCGTGAGCCGTGATCTCCCTGCCGATGTGATGGTTTCCCGGCCCGGCAGCTTTGATAATCACGGTGGTGCCGGACGCCTTGACGTGAAGCACAGTTGTTTCGAGTTGCCTCCAGGACATGTCGGCAATAAGCGCCGGGGCGCCGAGCCATCCTTCTGCGAGCCTGGCCTGTTGCTCCGACAACCGCCCGCCATCCCACCGTGCCATCCCCGGAGTTTATCGCGGACCTCACCAACCGGGACCGGCATCGCGACGGGATCGGGCAGGCGGACGAGCGGCGCCGGAAGAACAGCCAGGCTTAGGGCACACCTGCGCCCAGCAGGTCGAAATCCAGGTCAAGGTCCTCCGGCGATGTCAGCAGGCGCCAGGTGGAACCGACGCGGACCTCGCCGAGGCTGGCGGCGATCGGCATACGGTCCGCTTCCACGAGTTGCTCCAGCTCCAGGCCGGTGAGTTCTGCGATATCCCGGATCGGCACTTGAAAGGTCCGGAAAGGGCCCAATGGCGGAACGTCGTCTACGGCTCCAGGCCGCGGCACGTCCGGCAGGCCCGCAAGCTCGGGAGACTGGTCCACAACGTACCCGGTGGCTGCGGGATTCCCCTGGTGGACGAATACGGCGACCTTGAAGAAGCGCAGGGGAATCTCAACGCCCCGGTAGACCGGATCGATGTCGCTGAAGATCGGTCCCGTAAACACCACCAGTCGCCGGCGGTGGTCAGCCGCGTGGTCCAAAAGATAGGATTCCATGCCCAGCCACAGCTCCAGCCCCTGGTTGAATTTGGCTGCCTGGGGTGCCGCATTGGTGTAGTGGAATGTGTCCTGGTTCGCCCGGGCAGCCTCAGCCAGGGTATCCCCCCACACCGCGGACGCGCGACGAACCAGGTGCCCGCGGTCAATATCGTTCCGGGCATACACTCTCTCCCCCGTTTGCTGGTCCTCACTCAGCCTGGGATCCATGCGCCAAGTGATTCCGGACCTGCCGAGGTCCCTGAGCTTGCTTCCATCGATCCCGAGTCCTGTAACGGCGGCAAGGCGTTTGTCCGGGCGCATCAGCACGGAGAAGTGTGTGTATGGCAGCAGGACCGACTCCACATTTTTCAACCCCGGCATTGGCACCGTCACGCCTAAGAAGTCCGCATCAAAGCCCCGTCGGTCCGAGTAGTCGTTGGCGGTCGCAGACTGGGCTGCCAGAAGTTCATCCATGGCCCGGACCATACCAGCACCATGTGACAGCCAACCGAACAGAGGGCTGCGGTCGATGGAGACCATGTGCTGGCACTCCAGTTGCCCATGCAGCCCTAGACTCAGGTTATGAGGAAGGGGTGGGGGATCCTGGGAATCATCGCGCTGGCCTTGTGCTCCGCGACAACGGGCTGCAGCACGGCATGTCCGGCGATCGGCTACATCAGCACGGTTGAAGTTCACCTGGAAGGGAACGCCGGGGCAGTCAATGAGGTCCAGCTGTGCAACGAACAAGGTTGCTCGCAACCGGAACCGACGGCAGGCCAACCCGTTCCCAGGAGGACAATCACAACGGAGTCGCTGGATCCAAGGGCGTCCCCGGCACCGGCAGTGGACAGCCCTCCTCCGAATTTAATGTATGGGCGTAGGGCGGAGACAGCCAGGTGGGTTTTCACATTCCCATTTGGCGCGCCCCAGCACGTCACGGTCCGTGCGCTCACGACTGACGGTGGGGTGTTCGCTCAGCAGGACAACGCGTTGATCTGGACAAGGGTCGGCGGCACTCCGCCTTGCCCGGGGCCGATCACCACCCCTCCCATCAAGCTCCTGATGGATGGCAGCTGAGCAGGCAATCACGGGCGCGGATGCGCGGTGGTCAACAGATCACCTACGTTACAGTCGAGCACCTCACAGATGGCCGTGAGGGTTGAGAACCGGATGGCTTTAGCCCGGTCATTCTTCAGGACGGACAAATTCACCAGGCTGACGCCAACCCGCTTACTCAGCTCAGTCAGGGTCATTCCGCGGTCCGCCAGCAGTTCATCGAGCCGGCAGTGGATGTTCGAGGATTCCTCTGCCGGCATCAGACCAGGCCCTCGGTGTCCTTCTGCAGCCGGCCGCCGAACTGGAACACGCCGCCCACAAGCAGCATGGCGGTGCCCAGCAAAAACGGGACCGCGCTGAACTCCATCGAGAAATGGGCAGACTCCCCCGGAATCCGCCCATTGGCTCCGGCCAGGTCCGCAAGCAAGCTCCGGCCCCACCCATCGAGGAACTGGGCAATGGCCCCGACGACGACGAGGACAAAACCGCCGGAACCAATGATCCAGCCCGAACGCGGGGTAAACAGGACCTGGCTGCGCAGCCGGTACGCCAGCAGGAACACGATGGCCAGAATTACCAAGACAACCACCTGGTTTAACGCCCCCGCCCACGCCAGCAGCCCTGCCGGGCCGGAGGGAAGCACGGGGAAGGTTACCTCGAGGGCAGTAGCATGCCCGGTTGCCCCCAGGGACAAGCCATCCGCTACCCGGTTATCGGTCGTAACGGGAAGAGTGACAGTGGCCGCTCCGGTAAAGGATCCCAGAATGCTCACTACCGTCCATGTTGTGGTGATGACCGCGGCAACGGCCACAGAAATCATGACCAGCAGCGCGTCAGTCCCGGACACAATCATCTTCCACCTGGCATCTGTCGCCGCAGGCCTGACCAGTTTCATTTTTCCCCCAGAATTATCGACTACCGCTATTACCGGTAATCGATAACCTAGTGCCCGGCATGGGCGGAATCAAGCTTCCCGCAACGCCGGCAAACGAGAGGGAGCCCGCCTCAGGCGAGCTCCCTCTTGCAAGGCCGGCGTCAGTAGCCGGTGGGCTGATCGAACCGCTGTCCCGCCGGGTTCGACGGCAGGATGGCCATAACCAGAAGAGCCAGGGCGCCAAGGATCGGCACCAGGATCACCAGAACGAGCCAGCCGCTCAGGTTGGCGTCGTGCAGCCGGCGGACCAGCAGCGCGATGGACGGAACAATGACCGCCAGGCCCCACACGATCATCAGGATGCTGCCCACGATTGCACCGGGCCCGGGCAGCGCCGTGCCGTTTGCGGCCACCGTAGCGCCGGGGGCTCCGGCCACCGAGGTGATGATGTTGAGGACCACGCCGACAAGGAAAGCGACAAGCGCCCACCACCAGTATTCGCTCCGGCTGGCGCGGCCCGAGAACGTGGCGTACTTCTTGAAGAAGCGGCGCACCGCTACGGGCAGGCTGGCGCCGTAGTGCGGCGCCCATAACGGCGGCTCGCCGGCTGCAGGCTGGTAGGACTGTTGCTGCGGACTGGGGTATTGCGGATAGCTCAAGGATTCCCCCCGGAATGTCAAAGTGATGAGACCAGCCCATCCTAGAGCCAGCAGCCTTAAAAAGTCCTTTCGATGGATAAACTTCATCTGAAATTCTTCCCCACGCGCCACCAGTGGCACCGGATCGAGTGTCCGGGCAGTATGGGTACATGGAGGCACCTTTGGCAGTCGAGCCCGGTCCCGGCCACGTCGTGCTGCTCGGCGATTCCATCTTTGACAACGCCGCCTACGTCGGCGGCGATCCCGACGTCGTCACGCAGCTACGCCAGGAACTCCCAGGGTGGCGGTGCAGCCTGGTGGCGGTCGACGGCGACGTCATGGCGGGCGTGGAGCGGCAGCTGGCTGCCGTGCCCCGGGATGCAACGCATCTGGTGGTCAGCGTTGGCGGAAACGACGCACTCGGGTACGCGCCATTGCTGCAGGAGCCGGCACCATCGGTGGCAGTGGCCCTCGCCATCCTGGCCAACGCCCAAAAGAGGTTCGGCTCAGAATACGACGCCGTAACTGACGCGCTGATGAATACGGGGCTGCCGGTTGCCGTCTGTACGATCTACGACACTCCCCCGTCAGGGCCGGACCAGGCCATCATCAAGGCGGCCCTGTGCCTCTTCAACGATTCCATCACCAGGGCGGCCTTTTCGCGGGGAGCGGGCCTGATCGATCTCCGGCTCGTCTGCACCGAGGATGGTGACTACGCCAACGCGATAGAGCCGTCGTCCCGGGGCGGCCTGAAGATTGCGCGGGCCATCGCTGCGTTCGCAGCAGGGGACCACGGCACCCGTCCACCCATCGTGGTGACAGGCGGCCTGCCACAGTAGCGGCGGAATCGGCAATCAGTGCGGCCGCAGCCTCCGCCGGAGACGCCTGCCATGTCCCTCGTGGTGCGGGCCGGCTGCAACGGGCCGGTACTCGACCCTTCGCGTTCCAGCGCGGTCCTCCCGCTTCTGCTGCCGGCGGGCCTTCCTCTCGGAGCGATCAATGGCAGACAGAATGCTCAGCGTTACCGCTACCCACAGCACCGCAGCCAACAACACCAAGGCAATCTCCATGTCAGTGCCCATGCCTCCATTTTAGGCTTCCACAGACCTGATGCACCGTGCTGCTAGAACAATCCCAGCTCCCGGACTGCTGCCAGGACGTCGGGCACCTGTACTGCCAGCAACGCGGGATCCGGTTGTCCGGAGAACGTATCCCCCAGCCGCAGTTCGGCCTTCGTCAGGACAACATGGGGTCCCGGCGGTGGTCCCCAAATCTCGGGAGGCGCGGGTCCGAACAGCACCACCGACGGCGTACCGTACGCCGAAGCCAGGTGTGCCGCGCCGGTATCAGCCGAGATCACCAGCCGGGCGGCGGCGATGGTGGCCGCGAACTCCCCCAGTGAAAGGTGACCGGCCAGTACCGCCTCCGGCGGCAACCCGGCACGGCTGCATACCTCCACCGCACGTTCCTTTTCTGAGTTGCCTCCAGTAAAGACAATATTGTGGCCGGCGTCAGCCAGCGCGGCGGCAACGGCAGCAAACCGCTCCGCCGGCCAAAGCCGGCTGCCGTATGCCGCCCCCACATGCAGGACCGTGGCGCCCGGAACAGGGCTGGGAACGTGCGGCAGGTTCAGCTGCACATCCAGCGGGTCCGCTTCAATGCCGTGCCACTCCAGGAGCCGGACCCACCGTTCCCGTTCATGGAGTTCACCACGCCAGGGCGGGCCGTCCCGGAACTGGCTCCGATGCCCTATGGTGTGCCGCGCCTGGAGGGCTTCAATCCGCCCCTGGCTCTCGGGGCCGCTGCCGTGGAGGTTGACGGCAACGTCCACCACGCCTGGTTCCATGGCGAGCGGCTCGTCGAGGCCGTGGGTGGGCAGCAGTTCATAGCCGCCCACCAGTCCCAGTGCCTCAGATAGCCAACCCTGGGCGGCATACCGGAGCCGGTGCTCCGGGAATGCCCGGCGGAGTGCCTTCAGCGCGGGCACCGCAACCAGCAGATCACCCAGCTTCAAGGCGCGCAGAACCAGGAGCTCCGGCTTCCCGTCGATCACGCTGTTGGTGCCGGCACGCTCCAACCCTTCCCCGCCGCTCATGCATCCTGCTTTGCTGCTCCGGTGGCCACGAGGCTCCGGACGTCCTCGTAAACATCACGGACCTCGATCCCTGCCACAACGGAGTCATCGTGGGGGCAGCGGGGCGCCGTCCAGCCAACCTGGGTGACGTCTATCCCGCAGGTAGGGCAGGCAGTCACCCAGGACGCATGGATCCTGTGCAGACTGCGGCCCAGTGCCCCGGCGTTGATAACATTTCCTGCCCAAAAAATTCCTACGGTGGGCACCCCGAGTGCCTGCGCAAGATGGCGGGGGCCGCTGTCATTGCCCACCACCACGGCCGCATTAGCCAAAAGCGCCACGAGCCCGGACATCTCCAATTTCCCGGCCACGGATTTGACGGCCCCTGATGCCGCAAGGCCGGCAATCCGTTCCGCCAACTCCTGCTCGCTCGTGTCCCCGACAACCATCACCCGGTAGCCGTCCGCGGCGCAGGCGGCGGCAAGTTCAGCGAACCGCTCAGCCGGCCAACGACGGCGGGGATCAGTTGCGCCCGGATGGATCACCACGAGGGGCTGGCTGGCGTCGTTGTCCTTCCCTGCAGGACCGGGCGACAGTCCCTCAACAGGCTCAAGCCGCGCTTCAAGGTCAACGGGGAAAGCCCCCGCAAATCCCGCCACCTCCACCGCCCGCAGGGGCTCGTGCTGGTAGTAGAGGTAGGGAACGGTCCGTTCCAGGCTGGCGGCGTCCGCTGTTCTGGTACCCACAGTGTGGCGCGCGCCCAACCGCAGCAGGAACGGGTTTGAATACCGGCCGCCGCCATGAACCTGGACGGCGAGGTCAAACCTGCGTGCGCGCATGTCCTCGAAGAACGTGTCCAGTTCCACAGGGTCTTCGCTTCCGGGCCGGACACCCTCGGAAAAAGGAAGGACGCACACTTCGTCCACCGGGCTCTTAACGGCCGCGAGCAGTGCCCTATGTATAGGAGTACCCAGGAGTGTGATGTCCGCTCCGGGATAGGCAGCCTTGAGGGCGGCCATCGCCGGGATGGCGAAAATCAGGTCACCGAGCCCGCCGCCGCGCAGCACAACGATCCTGGACACGTCATCGAACTTTTCCAGCACCGGCCCCACACCTGTGCCAACCTGCCCGGCACCGCCGAACTCCGCAGTGAGCTGCTCCACAAACGCCCCTTCGATTCGGGCGGAGACCGCGTCGCTATGCCGCGCCCTCCGCTGCTCGTGTGGCCACAACAGGGTTATTCCCCTGAAGGCCGCCTCCTTTGAACCTTTACCCAGACGGCGGCAAATATACTCCGTCTATTGGGGAATACCCGCTTGATGCTGTACGTTTCATACGCGACAGGCGAACCAAAGAAAAGAGAAGCACCCAAAGTGGCAACCGATTACGATGAACTGCGCTCCGACGTCAAGGAATCGCAGGACAACTCACTCGAGCAGCTCCAGTCAGCAAATGCTCCCGACGCGCGCAGCGTTGTCCTTGAGCTGGATGAGGCTGACGGGCTCGACGGCGCGGGCGTTCCCGGAGGCGAATTTGTCGCCGAGGAGCTCGTGGTGCAGGTCATTCCGCAGGCCGAGGACGAGTTTACCTGCTACTCCTGCTTCCTGGTCCGTCACCGGTCCCAGATTGCCCGCCAGAAAGATGGCCACAGCTACTGCACCGAGTGCGAGGGCTAGTAAACACAGCCGCCAATGTGCTGCGGACACGTCCGCGGCACTGCCGGATCGAAAGGCACGCTGCACGCCGGCGTGCCTTTCGGCTTTAAGCCTGCACACAGCCTGCTCCAGTAACGTGGACGTTTATGGCTAAGAGTGGCAACGCGTCTTTCCGGAGGCCCGGATGAACATCCCCGGCGATCTTTGGCAGGCGTTGGCTGAATCATTCCGCCGCACGGACCTTCCTGCCATTTCCTTCACTGAGCTTTTGCTGGCGGTCGTGCTGGCAACCGCCCTGTCCATTCCCAGCCGGTCCTGGAAGTACTTTGGCCTGTTGGCCACGACTGTCCATGAGCTGGGCCATGCCGTTGCCGCCCTCACGAGCGGGCAGCGGTTGTCCGGAATACGGCTGCGGCTGGACCACTCGGGAACCACCACCTCCTACAGCCGGAGCCGGCTTGCCGCCGCCTGGTCATGTTTCTGGGGGTATCCGGTTCCGGCGATCGTCGGTGCGGCGTTTGTGATGTGCGGCTTCAGCGGGTGGGGGCCAGCGTCCATCGCGGGCAGCGCCGTCGCTTTGGCTGCCTCGCTTCTTTTCATCCGCAACCTGGCAGGCTTCCTCATCACTGCCGTCGCGATTGTTGGCGGGCTGACGATGATCCTCGTGGTGCCGGATGCCTTTGTGGGGCATGTGGCGGTCATCCTGGGCCTGGCACTGCTGGTGGGCGCCGTACGGGACCTGATCAAACTGGCAAACGTCCACGTCCGCAGAAGGGAGCGGCTTTCCACGTCTGATGCATACCTGCTCTACCGGGCTACTGCCGTGCCTTCCGCCATCTGGATCACCCTTTTTGCTGCCCTGGTCGGCGGCTCCTGGTTCGTGGCGTGGCAGCCGATCTCCACGGTCCTGCTCCGGGGCGCATAGGCTTATGCCATGAGCCAGGAAACGGACAGCATCCAGCAGGCCGCCGATGGTAAGACGGCCGAGCACAGCACCCGCGGCGCGTATGTGACCGGCGGGGCAGAATTCACCCGGGACACAAACTACATAGAGGACCGCATCACCCGGGACGGCAGGCCGGGCGACAATGGCGAACCGGGCTGGCCGGTTGAAGCGGGGCGTTACCGCCTCATCGCAGCGCGGGCATGCCCGTGGGCCAACAGGGCCGTGATCGTCCGCCGGCTGCTGGGCCTGGAGGACGCCATTTCCCTCGGCCAACCAGGTCCCACCCATGATTCACGTTCGTGGACCTTCGACCTTGATCCCGGCGGCGTGGACCCGGTCCTGGGCATCGAACGCCTGCAGGAGGCCTACTTTAAACGCTTCCCCGGCTATCCCCGGGGGATTACCGTCCCGGCGATAGTGGACGTCCCAACGGGCGCCGTAGTAACCAACAACTTCCCTCAGATCACCCTCGACTTCTCTACCGAGTGGACCGAATTCCACCGGCCCGGCGCGCCGCAGCTGTACCCCGTGCACCTGCGGGAAGAGATCGACCAGGTGAACAAGCGGGTTTTCACCGAGGTAAATAACGGGGTGTACCGCTGCGGTTTCGCAGGTTCACAGGAGGCTTACGACTCCGCGTACGAACGCCTCTGGGCAGCTCTAGACTGGCTGGAAGAGCGGCTCACCCGCCAGCGCTACCTGGTGGGTGACACCATTACGGAAGCCGATGTGCGGCTTTTCACCACGCTGGCCAGGTTCGATGCGGTCTACCACGGGCACTTCAAATGCAACCGGCAGAAACTGAGCGAGATGCCCATGTTGTGGGCTTACGCGAGGGACCTCTTCCAGACTCCCGGCTTTGGTGACACCACGGATTTCGTCCAGATCAAGCAGCACTATTACATCGTCCACGAGGACATTAACCCCACGGGCATTGTTCCAGCCGGACCAGACCTGCGCGGATGGCTGGAGGATCACGGCAGGGAATCCCTGGGCGGCCGGCCGTTTGGGGACGGGACGCCTCCGGGCCCCGTCAGGCAAGGAGAAGAAGTAGCAGCGGGACACGGTCCGCAGACGTAGCGGAAAGCGCTTTCTAGCTAAACTGTCCGGGTGCAGACTTTTCAAGGCTTCGTAGCGCCCGGATTCGACAACGTGCTTGAACTGTTCGAGTCCCTCCTTCTAGACGATCCGAATTACAGCGCACAGCTTGCCGCCTACCATCGTGGAGCGCCCGTGGTTAACCTCACCGGCGGTCCCGATATGACACCGGAGACGGTGACCGGCGCCTATTCCTGCTCCAAGGGTGTCGCGGCGATGGTGATCGCACTGCTGGTCCAGGACGGCCTGCTGGACCTCGACACCACGGTGGCCCACTACTGGCCCGAGTTTGCCGTGCATGGCAAGGACCGGCTCCTGGTGCGCGAGGCACTCTCCCACCAGGCCGGCCTTATGGGACTGGAGGGCGGCTTTGGCCTGGACGAATTCACAACTCCTGCCGCAGCGGCGCGGCTGGCGGCGGCCCGCCCCTCATGGCAGCCGGGCCGGCAGTTTGGTTATCACGCCCTCACCATCGGCATTATCATGGAAGAGCTCTGCCGCCGCACCGCAGGGGAATCGCTTCAGAGCGTCTACGAGCGGAGGATCCGCACACCGGAGGGGGTTGATTTTTTCCTGGGCCTGCCCGCGGACGTGGAACGGCGCTACCGGGACGTCCTCTACCAGCCCGCCGTGGACCAAGATACCGCGGAGCTGCCATGGCTGGATCCGCTCAGCCTCGAGGGCCTGAACAGCAATGCACCCATCAGCGGCATCATGGAGCTCCCCAACATCCGGTCCGTCCGTGCTGCGGGAATGTCGGCGGCCGGAGGTGTGGGATCGGCCGAAGGGTTGGCCAGGCTGTATGCCGCCGCAACCACCGGCGTCGGAAACCGGCATCCGTTCCTCACCCCCGAAACCGTCGACGTCATGTCCTGCGAACAGGTCTGGGGCCTGGACCGTTCCTCAGGGCTGGACAATGCCTTCGCCGTCGTCTTCATGAAGCCGCACCCCTCGCGGAACTTCGGCAGCCACCGCGCGTTCGGCCACGAGGGAGCCAACGCCGCCTTGGGCTTCGCTGATCCCGCCTACGCGCTGGCCTTTGGCTACATTCCGCGGCGGCAGGAGGACGGGCGAACGCCCGGGAAGGCCCACCGGCTGGCTGCTGAGGTCCGCCGCTCGGCAGCAAAACTTCCCTAGGTCCCCCGTTCCCCAGGGTTTCTTGACGCCCTGACCAGCCGTGTTGTTATGCAGGAAGCGGCGCCCTAGGGTTGGGCGGATGGTCAAGTCTCAAGCACGCCCCAATCTGAGGTGGGCCAGGGGAACCCAAATTCTGAAACAGGCGGTGGCCGGGTTGTCGGCGGCTTTCGCCGCCCAGCGCCTGCAGCTGGCGGCGAAAGCGGCTCTGGCGGCCGGGCTGGCATTCATGATCGCTCCGCTGATGCCGGGGGCTGCCGCCAACTATCCCTACTACGCGCCCCTGGGCGCACTGGTGGTGATGTACCACAACGTGGCTGGCTCCGTGCGGCAGGGGCTTCAGGCACTTACCGGGCTGGCCCTGGGTATCGGGCTCGCCTTTGTGCTCGTCAACTTCACCGATCCATCCCCGCTCACGGTTGCCGTCTTTATGGGCGTAGGCGTCCTGCTGGGCGGGCTCCCGCGCATTGGCTCGGGAAGTGATTGGATCCCGACGGCGGCCCTGCTGGTTCTGCTGGTAGGCGGCAGCAACCCGGACGACTTTTCGTTCGGGTACCTGGTGCAGATGGGCGTGGGCGTAGCGGTGGGAATTGGCGTTAACTTCCTGGTCTTTCCCCCGCTGCACCTGAACGCAGCCGCGGAAAGCCTGGATGAACTTCGGCGTGCGCTCGGGACCCAGCTGACGGACATGGGGGCGGCCCTCAAGGAGGAGTGGCCCCCTGAGCACGAAGAATGGTCGCGCCGTTCAGATGAACTGGCCTCAGCTGCCCGGTCGGTACGGCACCTGGTCAAGGAGGCCGACGCGAGCCGACGGGCAAACCCGCGCCGAAAGCTCCACCCCCGTGACGTGGATCTCGACTACCGCAACCTGCGCGAGCTCGAACGGGTGACGTTCCACATCCAGGACATGACGGACGTCCTGTCGGACGTGATCTGGGAAAGCGACGTTCCCTACCAGGTGCCCGTGCAGGACAGCGGGCCGCTGGCGGACGCCATGACGGCCACCGGGGAACTGCTGCATTCCTACCGCGACACGGATGAGCCTGCACAGCGGGAGCGCTTCGAAACGGCGCGGGCAGCGGTGGAAGCCTGCATGGCCGCCACCGCAGGCAGGGAAGCCGAGCAGGGAACTGTTCCGGCGTCCGAATCGATCCTGCTCAGCCTCCACCGCATCCTGCGCGCCCTTCGGCCCGCCGCCTAAAGCGCAGCGACGGAACCACTGAAATGACAGCGGCCTGATCTGGGGTTCCAGGCCACAAAGTCCGAACGCTTCCATGTCCCGGACCCACCCTGGTCGCTGCTGATTTCCAGGGCCACACGGCAGGGAAGAAACACCGGGGCGTCGAAGTCAACGTCCCATGTGAAGGAATCCCCACGGACCGAGCCAACGTCCGCCAGCGCCCGCGACGCCAGATACATGCCGTGGGCGATGGACCGGCGCATGCCCAAGGCCTTGGCTGAGAGCACGCTGAGGTGGATCGGATTGAAGTCACCGGACACAGCTGCGTAAGCCCGTCCCGCGTCGACGCCCAGCTGCCACACACCGGTGGGGTCCGGTGCCTTGAAGTCTCTTCGGACCGGTGCCGAGGAGGGCTTATCCACCCCGGGCAGGAAGACGCCCTTGGCAAGGTAGGTGGAGATACCCCGCCAACAGACGTCCTGCGTGCCGGCCACCCGCACCTCGGCCACCACGTCCACCTGAGTGCCTGCGCGGTGCCCACGGAGATTCTCCACCCTCGCAGTGATGTCCAGCGCGTCGGTGAAGAGCAGTGGGGCGCGTTGCTCAACGCTGTTACGCAGGTGGAGCATGCCGAGCAAGGGCAGCGGGAAGTCGTCCCTGTTCATCACACTGATGGCAAGCGGAAAAGCCAGGGCATGGATGAAACCGGCAGGCAGCACATCACTGGCCGTCTCGCCCAGCAGGTGCTGGTACGCGGTCAGGTTGGCAACGTCCACCGTGACACCCCTGACCTCGTGGCTTTCGAGCGGCAGAACCGACGAATCATGCGTTCCCAGCAGCCTGCGCCTGGCCGCCTGCGCAGCGGCGTTGACGTACAGCTTGGACAGCGACGGCATATCCCCGAGGATGACCGGCTGCAGGGGCGTCATGCCCCCACCATGTTCTGCCCGCATACCCGCAGCACCTCGCCATTGATTCCGCCGGCGGCACCGCTGGCCAGGAAGGAAATGGCTTCTGCGACGTCGGACGGTTTACCGCCCTGCTGGAGGGAGTTCGCACGGCGGGCAATCTCCCGCAGCGCGAACGGAATCCGTTCGGTCATCTCAGTTTCGATGAAGCCCGGCGCCACGGCGTTGATGGTGCCGCCGGATGCGGCCAGCAGCGGGGCTGTTGCCCGTACCATTCCCATCACTCCCCCCTTTGACGCCGCGTAGTTGGTCTGCCCCCTGTTGCCGGCGATGCCGCTGGTGGAAGCAACAGAAACAATACGGGGTGCGGGCCCAAAGTGTTCGGACGCCAGCAGTGCCTCGTTGATCCGCAGCTGTGCGGCGATATTGATATTGATCACGGAACTCCACCGTGCATGGTCCATGTTGGCGAGCAGCTTATCCCGGGTAATTCCCGCGTTATGGATCATGATGCCAAGCCGCCGGTGCCGCTGAACGGCGTGCTCGATGATCCTTTGGCCGGCATCGTCCCGGCTGATGTCCAATTGGAGTGCGGTGCCTTTTACCTCATTGGCCACTGCCGCCAGATGGTCCCCCGCCGCAGGCAGGTCCACCAGGACCAGGGTGGCGCCGTCACGGTGCAGGGTGCGGGCGATCTCCGCGCCAATCCCCCGGGCGGCGCCGGTCACGACGGCAACCTTGCCCGCCAGCGGCCTGTCGAAATCGTCCGGAAGTTGGCCGTCGGTGCTGGACACAGTCAGGAACTGGCCGTCCACGAAGGCCGAGCGGCCGGACAGGAAGAAACGGACAGCCGCCAAGGCTGACGGGCTGGTCGGCTCCACGTCCCCGGAGAGGAGGATGCCGTTCCCGGTGGCGCCGGCCCGGAGTTCCTTGGCCAACGAGCGCAGGAACCCGTCCACACCCTGCCGGGCGGCAGCGGCGGCGGGAGAATCCGCCTCGGAAGCCGGCCGTGAGACTGTCAGGACCCGGGCGCCGGGCGCAAGGTCGCGCAGCGAGGCCCCTGCGGCAAGGACCGGCTTTTCGAGGTCCTCCGGCCGCGCAACGTCGTCCAGGACCAGGATGATGGCACCAAGCTTTTCCCGGGGAACCGCGTGCCGCCGGACATCCAGGTCCCACGCCAGCAGCTCTGCAGCGAGTTTGTCGGCGGCCGCCGAGTCTCCCTGGACCACAATGGGTCCGGTGATCAGCGGCTGGCCGGGCTTGTACCTGCGCAGCACCGCCGGCTGGGGCAACCCCAGTTTCCTGGCCACGTTCCTGCCCAGGCCCTGGTTCACCAGCTGTGCATATTTGTCCGTCATCGGTGACCCCTTACAGAGATTCGAGAATCGCGACGACGCCCTGGCCGCCGGCCGCGCAGACCGAGACCAGTCCCCGTGCCGGCCGGCCGTCGGTGGTGCCCTTGGCATGGAGGAGCTTGGCCAGGGTGGCCACAATCCTGCCACCGGTGGCGGCGAAGGGGTGGCCGGCCGCCAGTGACGATCCGTTGACATTAAGGCGTGCGCGGTCAACTTTGCCGAAGGCACCATCCAGGCCAAGGCGCGTACGGCCGAACTCCTCGTCCTCCCACGCCGCCAGTGTGCTGAGTACGGTAGCTGCGAACGCTTCGTGGATCTCGAAGAAGTCGATGTCCGCCAAGGTGAGGTTGTGCCGTGCCAGCAGCCTGGGCACTGCGAAGACTGGTGCCATCAGCAGCCCGTCCTTGCCGTGTACGAAGTCCACCGCTGCAGCCTCGGCGTCCACTATCGCTGCCAGTTTGGGAAGGTCCCGGGCGTCGGCCCACTCGTCGGACGCCAGCAGAACGGTTGAGGCGCCGTCCGTCAAAGGGGTGGAATTGCCGGCAGTCATGGTCGCGTCCGCACCGAGGTTCCTGCCGAAGACAGGCTTCAGGGCGGCCAGCTTTTCCATGGACGTATCGGCTCGAAGGTTTCCGTCGCGTGCCAGGCCGCGGTATGGGGTGACGAGATCGTCGAAGAACCCGGACTCGTAGGCGGCGGCGAGATTGCGGTGGCTGTTGAGTGCCACTTCGTCCTGGGCCTCACGGGAAACTTTCCACTGTGCAGTTGTCAGCGCCTGGTGCTCCCCCATGGAAAGGCCGGTCCGGGGCTCGGCGGTGCCGGGCGCCAGTGGAGCCAGGTCTTTGGGCCGCAGGCGGCTGAGGATCTGCAGCCGCTGGGGAATGGTCTTGGCGCGGTTCAGGTCGAGAATGACTTCCCTGAGTCCTTCGCTCACCACCACCGGGGCGTCCGAAGCGGAATCCACTCCGCCGGCAATTGCGGACTCGATCTGGCCCAGCTTGATCTTGTTCGCCAGCCCCACCACGGTCTCAAGTCCCGTGGCGCATGCCTGCTGGAGATCGTAGGCAGGAGTCTCGGCGGACAGGGCCGAGCCAAGCACCGCCTCACGGGTGAGGTTGAAATCCCTTGAATGCTTGAGGACTGCACCCGCGGCTACCTCCCCCACCCGCTCGTCCTGCAGGCCGAAGCGCGCAATAAGGCCGTCCAGGGCAGCTGTCAGCATGTCCTGGTTCGAGGACTTGGCGTAGGAACCGCCGGCGCGGGCGAAGGGAATCCTGTTGCCTCCGACGACCACGGCCCTCCGAAGGGCAGGGCCGGAAGCGCTGGTTACGCCTGATTCTCCGGGGCCGGTAATGGACTGTCCGTCAATGGACATGGCTGTCTCCTCTGGTCACATGCGGTTACCGATACCCAGCGTACCTGATACGCTGGGTATCGTGAACATTTCGGAAACGGGAATTGCTGCGCCCTCCATCGGTTCGGAGCCTGACGGCCGCTCCTCCCGCTGGCAGAGCCACCGGGAGGAGCGGCGCCGGGAACTGATCAAGCAGGCGCGGCGTGCCGTGCACGTGCTGGGCAGCGACGCGTCCATGGAGGAAATCGCCGCAGCAGCGGGAACGTCCAAGTCAGTCTTCTACCGCTACTTCGGCGACAAGGCCGGCCTCCAGCAGGCTGTGGGTGAAGTGGTCCTCAGCCAGATGCAGCGGCGCATCCAGGAAGCTGCACAGAACGCCCTGACCCCACGCGAAGGGCTGCTGGCCATGGTGTCGGCGTACCTGCAGATGGCTGACACCAGCCCCAACGTGTACACCTTCGTCACCCGCTCCACCTCCGGGGAATCCGGAGATTCCCCCAACTCGGGCGCGTTGGGCCACTTCTTTGATGCGATTGCGGACATGATTGCCACCCCCATGCGTTCCCACCTGGGCGACGGCAAGGAAGCCGTCATCGGCTATTGGCCCAAGGCCGCCATCGGACTGGTCAGGAACGCGGGCGAACAATGGCTCAGCACTCCGGACTCCCCCGCCAAACCCGGCCAGGAAGCCATGGCACTGCAGATCACCGCATGGCTGTGCGTCGGGATCGCCCCCGAACTGTCGCCTGCCCCCCGAACCTGAACACTCCCGCACCACAAGCCCCTGTCAGCACCAACGAAGGACATTGACATGACTGAAGTAGTGGACCGCTCCGCCGCAAAGGGGCATGCCCCCGTGCCCGCACCGAGCCTGGTTCCCGGCTCCGCCCAGCCTGCCGTCGACGTCCATGCCCTCGGCGAACAGCTGCTGGGCAAATGGGCCGCCGTCCGGCTCCAGGCACGCGACCTGGCCGCACGTCCTGAACTTCACAAGACCGAGGGACTGACCCACACGGACCACCGGGCAAGGGTATCCGGGCAGCTGCAGTACCTGGTGGACAACGGCGCCGTACACCGCGCTTTCCCCTCCGCCCTCGGCGGCAGTGACGACCACGGCGGCAACATCGCCGGCTTCGAAGAGCTCGTGGTCGCCGATCCGTCGCTGCAGATCAAGGCCGGCGTCCAGTGGGGCCTCTTCGGCTCGGCGGTAATGCACCTCGGAACGGGGGAACACCATGCCAAGTGGCTTCCGGGCATCATGAGCCTGGAAATTCCCGGCTGCTTTGCCATGACCGAAACCGGGCACGGCTCCGACGTTGCCAGCATCGCCACCACGGCCACCTACGATCCCGCCACCGGGGAATTCGTGGTCCACACCCCCTCCCGCGCAGCCTGGAAGGACTACATCGGAAACGCCGCCATCGACGGCCTGGGCGCGGTGGTGTTCGCGCAGCTCATCACGCGGGGCGTCAACCACGGGGTCCACGCCTTCTACGTGGACCTCCGCGACCCCGAAACCAGGGAATTCCTCCCCGGCATCGGCGGTGAAGATGACGGCATCAAGGGCGGCCTCAACGGCATCGACAACGGCAGGCTCCACTTCACCCGCGTCCGGATCCCCCGGACCAACCTCCTAAACCGCTACGGGGACGTGGCCGCGGACGGTACCTACTCCTCACCCATCGCCAGCCCCGGCCGCCGTTTTTTCACCATGCTGGGGACCCTGGTCCAGGGGCGTGTCTCACTGGATGGCGCCGCCGTCGCCGCGTCCAAGGTTGCCCTGAAGGCGGCCATTCAGTACGCCACCGAGCGACGGCAATTCAATGCCTCCTCACACACCGACGAGGAAGTCCTGCTCGACTACCAGCGCCACCAGCGCCGGCTCTTCACACGCCTCGCCACCACCTACGCGGCCGGCTTCGCCCACGAGCAGCTCCTGCAGAAATTCGATGATGTCTTCTCCGGCGCCCATGACACGGACGAGGACCGCCAGGACCTGGAAACCCTGGCCGCGGCCCTGAAGCCGCTGAGCACCTGGCACGCCCTGGATACCCTGCAGGAGTGCCGGGAGGCCTGCGGCGGGGCCGGCTTCCTGATCGAGAACCGATTCGCCTCGCTCCGCGCGGACCTGGACGTCTACGCCACCTTCGAAGGCGACAACACCGTCCTGCTGCAGCTCGTGGCCAAACGCCTCCTGGCCGACTACGCCAGGGAATTCCGGAGCGTCGACTTCGGTGTGCTGGCCCGCTATGTGGTGGGCCAGGCAACCGGAGCTGCCATCCACCGGACCGGCCTGCGCCAGGTGGCACAGTTTGTTGCTGACAACGGCTCGGTCCAGAAAGCCGCCATTGCCCTGCGTGACGAGGAAAGCCAGCGCGCCCTGCTGACCGACAGGGTGCAGACCATGGTGGCCGAGGCCGGCGCCGCATTGAAGGGCAGCAACCGGCTTTCCCACGAAAAGGGAGCCGCCCTGTTCAACCGGCACCAGAATGAACTCATCGACGCCGCGCAGGCGCACGCCGAACTGCTGCAGTGGGAGGCCTTCACGGACACGCTCCGCGACGTGACCGACCCCGGAACCAGGACTGTCCTGACCTGGCTGCGTGACCTCTTCGGCCTTTCCCTCATTGAGAAAAACCTTTCCTGGTACCTGATGAACGGCCGCCTTTCCATGCAGCGGGGCCGCACCGTGGGCGAGTACATCAACAGGCTGCTGGTGAAGATCCGCCCGCACGCCCTGGACCTGGTGGATGCCTTCGGGTACGGCGAGGACCACGTCCGCGCCGCCATCGCCACCGGCGCCGAGAAGACACGCCAGGACGAGGCAAGGGCCCACTTCCGGAGCCAGCGGGCAAGTGGACAGTCCCCGGTTGACGAAAAGGTGCTGATCGCCAGGACAGCGGCCGGCCGGACCAAGTGACCGGGCCTGGCCGGCAGGTGCAGGACTTCGTCTGCTGACTGCTGAACGTACGACGGCGCCGCTCCCCACGCAGGGGAACGGCGCCGTCGTCGTTCTTGGCTAAGCGGCGGTCAGCCCTGTGCCGGCAGCACCGAGCGGTACACCTCGAGCGTTGTTTCCGTGATGGATTCCCAGGAGAAGTGCTCCTCGGCGCGCCGCCGGCCCGCCTGCCCCATGGCACGGGCACGCTCGGGGTCCGACACCACCTCGGTGAGTGCCGCGGCGAATTCGCTGACGAACTTTTCCGGGTCCAGCGGGGTGCCGGTGCCGTCCGTCACCTGCTCCAGGTCCACGAGCAGGCCCGTCTTTCCGTGGTCCACCACCTCGGGAATACCGCCCGTGGCACTGGCAACGACCGCAGCCCCGCAGGCCATGGCCTCAAGGTTGACGATGCCGAGCGGCTCGTAGATGGAGGGGCAGGCGAAGGCGGTGGCGTGGCTCAGCACCTGGATCAGCTCATTGCGGGGCAGCATGCGTTCAATGAGCACGACGCCGGTCCGCTGGCTTTGCAGTTCCTCGATCAGGCGGGCGGTCTCCGCAGCAAGTTCCGGCGTGTCCGCCGCGCCGAGGCACAGGACCAGCTGGACGTCGTCGGGCAGCTTGGCGGCGGCGCGAAGGAGGTAGGGAACGCCCTTCTGGCGCGTGTTCCTGCCCACAAAGACGACGCTCGGCTTTGTGGGGTCGATCCCCAGGGCGCGGACGGCGTCGTCGTTCTCGTCACGGTTCCACAGTTCGACGTCAATGCCGTTGTGGACCACGCGGACCTTGGCCGGGTCAACGTTCGGGTAACTGCGCAGGATGTCCTGCCGCATGCCCTCGGAGACCGCGATGATGGCCGCGGCGGCCTCATAGGCAGTTTTCTCAACCCAGGATGAGAGCGCGTATCCGCCGCCGAGCTGCTCTGCCTTCCACGGGCGCAGCGGTTCCAGGCTGTGGGCGCTCAGCACGTGCGGGATGCCGTGCAGGAGCGAGGCGAGGTGCCCGGCCATATTGGCGTACCAAGTGTGCGAATGGACCAGGTCCGCGCCTTCGACGTCCGGTACGATCCGCAGGTCCACCCCAAGCGTCTGCACGGCAGCGTTGGCTGAGCCAAGATCCTCCGGCACGGAGTAGGACGTCACCGCCGCGCCATGATAGTCGGCGTCGCGGGGAGCCCCAAATGCACGAACCTGCAGGTCAACGTGCTTACTAAGCACCCTGCTCAATTCGGCCACGTGGACCCCGGCGCCACCATAGATCTCCGGCGGAAACTCTTTAGTCACAATGTCTATTCGCACAAGACCCAAGGTAGTCCTTCACGCATAACTGTTCTAGTGTGAAGGAGTCCGGGCATGCCGGACTGTCTTGGGGAGTTACGAAGGCGTACAGGAGCGACCATTATGCCGTTGAACAAAAGAGTCCTGGCCATTGTCCTCGCAGGCGGCGAGGGAAACAGACTGATGCCACTGACGGCAGACCGCGCGAAACCGGCGGTGCCCTTCGCGGGAAGCTACCGCCTGATCGACTTCGCCCTGTCCAACCTGGTGAATTCCCGCTACCTGCAGATCGTGGTCCTGACCCAGTACAAGTCCCACAGCCTGGACCGGCACATCTCCGAAACCTGGCGTATGTCCACCCAGCTCGGCAACTACGTTGCCTCGGTTCCCGCGCAGCAGCGCGTGGGCAAGAGCTGGTTCCTCGGCAGCGCCAACGCCATCTACCAGTCCCTGAACCTGATCCATGACGCAAACCCGGACATTGTGGTGGTGGTCGGCGCCGACCACGTTTACCGCATGGACTTCGCCCAGATGGTGGCCCAGCACGTGCACAGCGGCGCCAAGGCAACGGTAGCCGCCGTGCGCCAGCCTCTGAACATGGCCAACCAGTTCGGCGTCATCGAGGTGGACCAGAACGATCCGCAGAAAATCGCGGCGTTCGTGGAAAAGCCGGCCAGCACCCCCGGCCTGGCAGCGGACCCCACCCAGTTCCTGGCCTCCATGGGCAACTACGTGTTCGACGCCGACGCGCTGGTTGCAGCACTGCATGTGGACGCCGAACGGCTGGACACCAAGCACGACATGGGCGGGGACATCATCCCCTACTTCGTCAACCAGGGCGAGGCCGGCGTCTACGACTTCACGCTTAACGAGATCCCCGGCTCCACCGAACGCGACCGGACCTACTGGCGCGACGTCGGAACCATCGACTCCTTCTACGACGCCCACATGGACCTCATCTCCCCGCTGCCGGTCTTCAACCTGTACAACTCCGAATGGCCCATCTACACCCGGCAGAGCATTTCCCCGCCGGCCAAGTTCGTCCGCGGACAGAACAACACCGTGGGCACCGCCCTGGATTCCATCGTCTCCAGCGGCGTGGTCATCTCCGGCGGCGTGGTGGAAGGCTCCGTCCTTTCCAACGACGTGTTCGTTGCAACCAGCAGCCGGGTCATCGACTCCGTCCTGATGGACAAGGTTCAGATCGGCGAAGGGGCCGTGGTCAACCGCGCCATCATCGACAAGAACGTCAAGGTCCCCGCGGGCGCAGCCATCGGCCTGGATCCGGAACTGGACCGGGCCCGCGGCTTCAAAGTCACCGAGTCCGGCATCACCGTGCTCGCCAAGGGCCAGGAAGTCCCGGAACCGGGCGAGGAAGAGCGGCAGCTCGCCGCGAAGAACCTCCACCTGGTTCCCAACGCCGTCAAGGCTGCGGCGGCCCAGTACCCGGACGTCCGCGAATCCGTTGACAAGGTGGCCCAGACGCATGCCGCGGCCGCCGCGGATGCCGTTCCCGGCGCGCGTCCCGGGGCGCGGATCTCCTAAACCCTCCAGGACTCTTCGCGACGGCCGGCTGCACCATTTTCGGTGCGGCCGGCCGTCGCTTAAAGCGGGAGCTCCAGGCTGTAAAATTGGCCTAATGAGCTCCCCCGATCTGACGCCTGAGGAAATCCAGGCCTGCCTCAAGGTCCTGAATACGATCCACGCCTACGACGAGGAGCACCCGGACTACGTCTCGGTCCGGCGCGCCACCGGAAAAATGTTCAAGGCCGTCAAACGGCACCGGAGGGTCACCAAGCGCGACCTCATCGCCGAAGCCGACCGCTCCGTCCTGGCCCAGACCGCCACGGCCGCCCCGGACCGCATCGATGACGAAACGCGCGGCAACAAGCTGGCCCCCTCCGCCACCGGCAAGGTGGCCGGCCACCTCATCCGGTCCCGCCCCTGCTACATCTGCAAGCAGCACTACACCCAGGTGGACGCCTTCTACCACCAGCTCTGCCCGGAGTGCGCCGCCTTCAGCCACAGCAAACGCGACGCACGCACCGACCTCACCGGCCGCCGCGCCCTGCTCACGGGCGGCCGCGCCAAGATCGGCATGTACATTGCACTCCGGCTGCTCCGGGACGGCGCCCACACCACCATCACCACCCGGTTCCCGAAGGACGCTGCCCGCCGGTTCGCGGCCATGGAGGACAGCGGGGAATGGCTGCACCGGCTCCGCATTGTGGGCATCGACCTGCGCGATCCCGCCCAGGTCATGGCGCTGACAGATTCGCTCAACGAGGCCGGCCCGCTGGACATCATCATCAACAACGCAGCTCAGACGGTCCGCCGCTCCGGCAACGCCTACAAGCCCCTGATTGATGCCGAGGACGAACCGCTTCCCGCCGCCCTTGAGCATGCCAATGGCGGTCCGGAGCTCCTGACGTTCGGCCACGCGCACGACAAGCACCCCCTGGCACTTGCGGGCAGCGTCACCGAACATCCGGTGCTCGCCGGTGACGCCATCACGTCGCTGGCCCTGTCCACCGGCTCCGCATCACTTGAGCGGATCGCGTCCGGGACGGCAATCGACGCCGGTGGCCTGGTCCCGGACCTGGCCACCATCAACAGCTGGACCCAGGTGGTGGACGAGGTGGATCCGCTGGAAATGCTCGAAGTCCAGCTCTGCAACGTCACGGCCCCGTTCCTGCTGGTAAGCCGCCTCCGCGAGGCCATGAAGCGTTCCACGGCACGCCGGAAGTACATCGTGAACGTCTCAGCCATGGAGGGCCAGTTCTCCCGTGCCTACAAGGGGCCGGGCCACCCGCACACCAACATGGCCAAAGCGGCGCTGAACATGATGACGCGGACCAGCGCCCAGGAGATGCTGGAGGCCGACGGCATCCTGATGACCGCGGTGGACACGGGCTGGATCACCGACGAACGCCCGCACTTCACCAAGGTCCGGCTTATGGAGGAGGGCTTCCACGCGCCCCTCGACCTGGTGGACGGCGCCGCCCGCGTCTACGATCCCATCGTGATGGGTGAGAACGGCGAGGACCAGTACGGAGTGTTCCTCAAGGACTACAAGCCGAGCCCCTGGTAGGCGTAAGCTCGGCGCCATGAACGCCGAGCGAGCCTCCACTGACGAACCCTCATCCCCCGTCCAGAACCTCGAACACCACGAATGCTGGGCGATGCTCCGGACCGTGTCCGTGGGACGGCTCGCCGTCCTGGTGGACGGGCGCCCGGACAGCTTCCCCATCAACTACGCCGTGGACGGCGGCACCCTGGTGTTCCGCACCGGCGAAGGCACCAAGCTCTCCGGTGCATCCGGCGATGCGGCTGTGGCACTTGAAGCCGACGGCGTCGATTCCGCCACCGGCCTGGCCTGGAGCGTGGTGGTCAAGGGCACGGGCAGGGTGGTCACCGGGACGGACGAAGTCCTGGACACCTCGCAGCTGTACTTGTTTCCCTGGCAGGCCGGCCGGAAGGACGCCTTCGTGCGGATCACCCCGGACTCCGTGACCGGGCGCCGCTTCAAGGTAACCGAGCCGCTGACCTGGTGGACCCAGCTCAGCGGCTCGGTGAAGACCGCGCCGGAATAGGCGGGCCGGAACCAAGGGTTCAGGCGAGCTGCGTGATCTCCACGCTGACGCTCAGGGCGGACCCGCCGCCACCGGACAGGATGCCCTTCAGCGGCGGCACGTCGCGGTAGTCCCGGCCCCTGGCCACGGTGACGTGGAAGTCGCCCGCGGGCTTGTGGTTGGTGGGGTCCCAGCTCCGCCAGTCACCGTCCCACCACTCGAGCCAGGCGTGGGACTGCCCCGCCACGGTCTCGCCGATCCCGGCGCTGGAGCGCGGGTGCAGGTAACCGGAGACATAACGGGCAGGAATGCCGCAGCTGCGCAGCGCTCCGATGGCCAGGTGGGCCAGGTCCTGGCACACGCCCTGGCGCTGGCCCCACGCCTCTTCGGCATTGGTGGTGACGGCAGTTGAACCAGACATGTAGGTCATCTCGCCGCGCATCCACGAGAACACGGCCAGCGCGGCCTCGTGCGGGTTCTTGCCGGCCACCACCTTGGGAATGATGCCCAGGACTTCGTCCCCGGGGCCGCTGAGCCGGGACTGGGGCAACCAGTCGCTGAACGTGTTCAGGGTCTCCGGCGAGGCGAGGACGTCCCAGCCCACAATGTCGGACTCGGACGGAATCTTCTCCGCCCGGTGCACCTCCACCGTGATGTTGGACACCACCTCAAGGTGCTCGTGCGGCATCTGCATGTCGAACGCCGTGACCCTGGTGCCCCAGTAGTCACGGTAGGTGCTCACCGCCGCCTGCGACGGCGAGACCTTCACGACGGACTCGAGGACCACCTGCTGGGAATCGGTCAGCGGGGTCATCCGGGCCTCGTTGTAGGACAGGGTGACACGCTTGTTGTACTTGTACGCCGTCTTGTGCACGATGCTCAGCCGGGTCATGAAACTTCTCCCACCCAGGCCAGTTCGTCCGCCTGATTGAAGTACTTACGGGAAATGGCGTCCGAGGCCTGGGAAACGGCCTTCTGGACCCGTTCCATGTGTTCGGGCAGCTCGGACATGAGGTCGTCCGTGCGGTGGAACTCAAGGAAGGTCCGGGCCTGGCCCACGATCCGGCGCGCGTCGTTGATGAAGCCCACCCGCTGGGCGGAGGGGTCAAGCTTGGCGAGGCATTCGTCGGCATCGCGCAGGGCGTAGACGATGGACCGCGGAAAGAGGCGGTCCAGCAGCAGGAACTCCGCGGCGTGCTGGTCGCCGAAGGCGGCCCGTCGGGTGCGCAGGAAGGACTCGTAGGCGCCGGCGCAGCGGAGCATGTTGACCCAGGACATGCCTGCGGACAGGACGTCCCGGGTGGAGAGCATGCGTGCGGTCATGTCCGCCCGTTCCAGGGAGCGGCCCAGCACCAGGAACAGCCAGCTCTCGTCATGGCTGACCGTGGTGTCCGCAAGCCCGCTGACCATGGCAGTCCGTTCGAGCGTCCAGTTGCAGAAGCGGTAGGTTCCCACCACGTCCTTGCGGTGCTGGCTCAGCCCGTAGTACGTGGTGTTGAGGCTCTCCCACAGGCCCGAGGAAACCGTCTCGCGGGCACGCCGGGCGTTCTCGCGGGCCGCCCCCAGGGAACCGGCGATCGACGTGGCACTGGTCTTGTCATAAGCCAGGGCGTGCAGCAGTTCCGGCAGGCCGAAGTCCTCGCTCTGCGGCCGGGCGCCCATGACGGCCAGGAGCTCCTTGGCCACGCTCTTGCGTTCGTCCATGGGCAGGTGGTTCAGCCGCTCCAGGTGCACATCAAGGATGCGGGCGGTGCCATCGGCCCGCTCCACATAACGCCCGATCCAGAAAAGGGATTCGGCTATACGGCTAAGCATTCTCGGCTACCTCCTGCGGGCCCGAAACGGGAAAAGACATCTGCCGGATCACGGTCCGGCTCACTGCTGCTGCTCCGACTGGCGGTCGCGCCAGTTGCTTTCCACGGGCCAGACAGACACGCGCTCACGCAGGGAAATTGAGGGCCGGGGAACGGTTTCCACCGGCACCTGCGGCGAGTCGGCGAGCACCCAGGTGTCCTTGGACCCGCCGCCCTGGCTGGAGTTCACAATCAGGGAGCCTTCCTTCAGCGCCACCCGCGTCAGTCCGCCGGGCAGCACCCAGACGTTGTCGCCGTCGTTCACTGCGAAGGGACGCAGGTCAACGTGGCGGGGGCCGAACTTGTCACCGCTCAGGGTGGGAACCGTGGAAAGCTGCAGGACGGGCTGGGCGATCCAGCCGCGCGGGTCACCGATGATCCGCTGCCGGAGCGCGTCCAGTTCGTCGTTGGAGGCGTCGGGCCCGATGACCAGTCCCTTGCCGCCGGAACCGTCCACCGGCTTGACCACGAGTTCGGCGAGGTTGTCCAGGGTGTACTCCCGGGCTTCCTTCTCTTCGAGGCGGAACGTGTCAACGTTCGCGATGATGGGCTCCTCGCTGAGGTAGTAGCGGATCAGGTCAGGAACGTAACTGTAAACCAGTTTGTCATCCGCGACGCCGTTGCCCACGGCGTTCGCGATGGTGACGCCGCCGGCGCGTGCGGCGTTGACCAGCCCGGGGCAGCCCAGCATGGAGTCGGCCCGGAACTGAAGCGGATCGAGGAAGTCGTCGTCGATCCGCTTGTAGATGACGTCCACGCGCTGCTCACCGGCCGTGGTGCGCATGTACACCCGGTTTCCGCGGCAAATGAGGTCCCTGCCCTCCACGAGTTCAACGCCCATCAGGCCTGCCAGCAGGGTGTGCTCGAAGTAGGCGCTGTTGAAGACGCCGGGGGTCAGGACGACGACGGTGGGATCGTCCACACCGGCAGGCGCGGTCTTCCGCAGGGCCGAGAGCAGCCGGCGGGGGTACTCCTCCACGGGCCGGATGAGCTGCTGTCCGAAGGCTTCGGGAAGGCCCTTGGCCATGGCCCGCCGGTTCTCCAGCACGTAGCTGACGCCCGAGGGGACGCGGACGTTGTCCTCCAGGACACGGAACGTTCCCGCAGCATCCCGGACCACGTCGATGCCGGAGATGTGCACGCGGACGCCGCCGGCGGGTTCAAAACCGTGGACCTGCCGGTGGAAGTGTGCGCTGGTGGTTACCAGCTGCCGGGGAATCACGCCGTCGGACACCACGGTCATCTTGTCGTACACGTCGTTCAGGAACGCTTCCAGCGCCCGCACCCGCTGGGCGACGCCCCGTTCCAGGACATCCCATTCCGCGGCAGGAATAACACGGGGGACGATATCCAGCGGGAAGGGCCGCTCCTCGCCGGCAAAGTCGAAGGTCACACCGCGGTCCAGGAACGTGCGCGCCATCGAATCGGCCCGGGCACTGACATCGGCCAGGGAAAGCTTGCGAAGGGCGTCCGCCACCTGCCCGTAGGAGCCCCTGGCTTGCTGCCCGGGGGCGAACATCTCATCGTAGGCTCCGGTCCGGCCGGCGGCCTCGGAGTATTCCTGAAAAAGGTCTGACATGCCCAATAGCCAACCATCTTTTTGTTTCGAATTCATTACTGCCGTCCCTTCTGGCGTGTTGGCGCAGCGGCACGGGTTCGTGCATTCCGGGCCTTTTCCGGCACAGTAGGTGAGTGCCAGTCAGCAGAAGCCTCCCAGCGCCGGGTCCGGGCAACCCCCGTCGCGCTGACAGGCTGCTTCCCGGACTGGCCACGGCAGCCGCCGCATTGGTGGCCGCCTTCCTTGTGCATTGGCTGGTGCCGGTCCTGCCCGCCATGACGTTGGCCGTGGTGCTGGGAGTCCTGGCGGCCAACCTGCCGGCAGCCGGCATGTGGACAGCGGGCCGGGCACGGCCCGGCCTGGATTTTGCCGGTAAGCACCTAATGCGCGGCGGGATTGTCCTGCTGGGCCTGAAGGTCAGCATCATGGACGTCCTCGGGCTGGGCTGGCTGGCCCTGGCACTGATTGTAGGGGTTGTGGCTGCCAGCTTTGGCGGGACCTACCTGATTTCCAGGCTCTTCCGGCTTCCCCCGGTCACGTCCCTCCTGGTGGCCACCGGATTCTCGATCTGCGGCGCATCCGCCATTGGCGCCATGGCGGCCGTGCGGCGGATCCGTCACGTGGACACCGTCCTGCCCGTGGCGCTGGTGACGCTCTGCGGAACCCTTGCCATTGGCGTCCTGCCGCTGTTCGTCCACCCCCTGCAGCTCACAGCCCCGGTCTTCGGTGCCTGGATCGGCGCCTCCGTGCACGACGTCGGCCAGGTGGTGGCCACCGCGCAAACCGCGGGGACGGCGGCACTGGGCATCGCCGTCGTGGTCAAGCTCACCCGGGTGCTCCTGCTGGCACCCGTGGCAGCCCTGGCCGGAACGCACCAGCGCCTCACCGTCCGGACGGACGCGGACACGGACGGCGGGCATACGAAACTTCCGCCGGTGGTGCCCCTGTTCGTCCTGGGATTCGTGGCCATGGTGGGGCTCCGGTCCACAGGCTGGCTGGCGGAGGACTGGCTCGAGGCAGGGGCCGCGTTGCAGGACGTCCTGCTCGGCGCCGCGCTGTTCGGGCTGGGTTCCGCGGTGCGCATCCGGACGCTCCTGCTGACCGGCGGGCGTGCACTGCTGGCCGCGCTGGCATCCTGGCTGCTGATCGCCGTGCTGGGCCTGGCGGCGGCCCTGCTGATCGCTGCCTGACACCCGGGCACCCGGCCCGTGATTAGATAGCCCGGTGTCAAATGAAAAACTGCGCCGCGATGAAGCCGCTGAACGTTCTGCCCTGATCAGCACCGACAGCTACGACGTGTCGCTGGACGTGCGGCAGGCGGCTGACCCGGGCGTTGCCGGCTACACCAGTCGCAGCGTCATCACCTTCACCGCGTCGGAGCCCGGTTCTTCTACCTTCCTGGACTTTATTGGCAGCAGCGTCCACAGCGTGGTCCTCAACGGCAAGGCGCTGCCCGTAGAGGACGTGGTGGACGGCGCCCGTATCCGGCTGGACAACCTGCAGTCCCGGAACCAGGTCACCGTCACCGGAACCGCCCTGTACAGCCGGTCCGGCGAGGGGATGCACCGGTTCGTGGACCCGGCAGACGGGCAGTGCTACCTGTACACCCAGTACGAGCCGGCTGACGCCCGCCGCGTATTTGCCAACTTTGAGCAGCCGGACCTCAAGGCAACCTTCGCCTTCCACGTCATGGCGCCCGCCGGGTGGCAGGTCGCCTCCAACGGGGTGGAAACCGCCCGGACGCTCCTCACCAGCGACCCTGCCACCGCACGCTGGGACTTTGCCGCGACTGAGCCGATGTCCACGTACATCACCACAGTGCTGGCCGGCCCGTACTTCAAGGCCGAGGACCGCTGGCAGGCAACGCTCGACGACGGGACCTCCCTCGACATCCCGCTGGCCCTCTACTGCCGGGCGTCCATGGCGGAATCCTTCGACGCGGAACGGCTGTTCACGCTGACCAAGAACGGCCTGGACTTCTTCAACCGGCTGTTCGCCTACCCCTACCCCTGGGGCAAGTACGACCAGGCCTTCGTCCCCGAATACAACCTCGGCGCCATGGAAAACCCCGGCCTGGTGACATTCACGGACAGCTACGTTTTCACGTCCCGTGCCACCGACGCCCAGTACCAGGGCCGCGCCAACACGCTCATGCACGAGATGGCACACATGTGGTTCGGGGACCTGGTGACCATGCAGTGGTGGGATGACCTCTGGCTCAAGGAGTCCTTCGCCGACTATATGGGCACGCTGGGCGTGGACAAGGCCACTGACTGGGATTCCGCCTGGGTCAGCTTCGCCAACAAGCGCAAGGCCTGGGCCTACCTCCAGGATCAACTGCCCACCACGCACCCCATCGTCGCGGACATCCCGGACCTCGAGGCCGCCAAGCAGAACTTCGACGGCATTACCTACGCCAAGGGCGCCTCGGTACTGAAGCAACTGGTGGCCTACGTCGGCTTTGACGCGTTCATCGCCGGCTCCCGCGAGTACTTCCGCAAGCACGCCTACTCCAACACCACCCTGGCGGACCTCCTGGAATCCCTCAGTGCCTCCTCCGGGCGGGACCTCACCGGCTGGGCGCAGCAATGGCTGCAGACCTCAGGGATTTCCACCCTTTCGCTGGACATCGCCGCCGGCCAGGGGAACGACGACGGCGTCCTGGGCGACGTGCGCATCGTCCAGGACGCCACGGATCCGGTCACGGGACGTAACGAGCCGCGGCCGCACCGGCTCCGGGTGGGGCTGTACGACGTCGACGGCGAAGGAGCGCTGGTCCGCGCGGGCAGCGTGGAAACCGATGTCAGCGGTGCCTTCACCGCTGTGCCGGAGCTGTCAGGAATGCCACGTCCCGCACTCCTGCTCCTCAATGACGACGACCTGACGTACGCCAAGGTCCGGCTGGACCCGGTGTCCCTGGCAACCGTCCTGGCATCGCTGGACAGGATCTCCGACCCGATGGCCCGCGCCCTCTGCTGGACTGCGCTCTGGAACTCCGCAAGGGACGGCGAAAGCCCTGCGGCGCTATATGTGGACGCCGTGGCTGCGTTTGGGCCGGCGGAAACCGGCATCGGCGTCCTGCTGAACATCCTCGAAAACGCCTGTACCGCCGTCGAACGCTACACACCGGCCCCCGGACGGGAAGCCGTCCGGACATCCTTCCTGGCAACCGTGGCGGCGGAACTGGACCGGGCCGTCCCGGGTTCCGACCACCAGCTCGCCTGGGCCCGGACCCTCGGCACACTCAGCAGGCACGACGGAACCCTGGTGCCCCGGCTTAAAGGCCTCCTGGACGGCTCAGCCCCGGTGAAGGGGTTGGCGGTGGACGCCGAACTGCGCTGGCACTTCTGGCATGCACTCGCGGCCAATGGCCAAGCGACCGTAGCGGAACTCGACGCCGAGCTGGCACGGGACACCACGGCGTCAGGTAGGGCGGGGCATGCCACAGCGCTCGCTGCCCGCCCAGAGCCCGGGGTCAAGGCCGCGGCGTGGAAGGAGGCTGTCCACGGTGACACGCTCTCCAATCAGCTGCTCAGCGCGACGATCAGCGGTTTCACCACGGCACCGGCTGCGCTGCTGGAGCCGTATGTGGAACCGTACTTTGAGCGCCTGCTGGATGTGTGGGAGGGCCGCAGCATCGAAATCGCCAGCCGGATTGTCCGCGGCCTGTTTCCTCTGGACCAGGACCTGGCGGAAGGGATGCAGCCTGCGGAGCATCCGGTGCTCCGCAGGACCGACGAGTGGCTGGCGGCCCATACCGGTGCTCCGCGGGCCCTGCGCCGCATCATCGTGGAGCAGCGCAGCCACCTGCTGCGGGCACTCACGGCGCAGGCCGCCGTCGTTGGTTCACCTGCTCCCTGACTTCGGGCACTCAGGGGACCCGGTGGAGCCACTCCTCCGTGCCGAACTTGGCGGCCACCCTGTCGCTGGCTGCGGCCAGTTCCGCCTCGGACAGCTCTGACGGGGTGGCGCCGTACCGTTCGGCAAACACATCCATCATCGCCGCGATGATGGCAGTCCGCGCCAGGCCGGTCTGCCGTCGCAGCGGATCCACCCGCTTCTTGGCACTGCGGGTCCCCTTGTCGGACAGCTTCTCCTTGCCGATGCGCAGGACTTCCACCATCTTGTCCGCGTCGATGTCATAGCTCATGGTGACATGGTGCAGCATCCCGCCGTTGGCAAGGCGCTTCTGGGCGGCGCCCCCGATCTTTCCCTGGTCCGTGGCGATGTCATTCAGCGGTACATAGAAGGCCGTAATGCCGAGCTTCTCCAGGGCGGCCATGACCCAGGCGTCCAGGAACGGGTAGGAATCCGCGAAGCTGATGCCGTCCACCAGGGTCTGGGGCAGGTACAGCGAGTAGGTGATGCAGTTGCCGGCCTCCATGAACATCGCTCCCCCGCCGCTGATGCGGCGGACAACCTTGATGCCGTGCTTCGCCACGCCGTCGGGATCCACCTCGTTGCGGAAGGACTGGAAGCTGCCGATCACCACGGAGGGCTCCTCCCAGTCCCAGAACCTCAGGGTGGGACTGCGCCGGCCGGCACCCACTTCCTCGGTGAGGACCTCATCCAGGGCGACATTGATTTCGGTGGGCAGGACGGTGGGTCCCATGATGTTCCAGTCATGGTCCGCCCACGATGTGGCCTTGGCCAGGGCACGGCGGACAGCGATCGCCACGGCGTCTGCCGAAAAGCCGAACAAGGCGGCATCAGCCGGAAGCGCGGCAGTCACGGCCTCGGCAAGCTCGGCGGTGGCCGTTGCTTCCGGCAGGCCGGTGAGGGCCCGGTTGATGTCCAGTAGGGCCTCGTCGGGTTCCAGGAAGAAGTCACCGCTGATGGAGACGTCCGCCAGTGATCCATCGGCGACGGTGAGGTCTGCCACCACCAGTTTCCCGCCCGGCACCTTGTATTCACCGTGCAGGCGTTCGGTTGCGGCAGGGTGGGTTTCAGGAAGCGGAGGGTGCGTCATGCCATCCATCCTGCCGCAGAAGCGGCCTGGCCGTTAACGCGAAAAGCCCGCACCGTTGCCGGTGCGGGCTTTCGTCATGAAGCTTGGGGGAAGTGGATTACTTCTTGCCGCCGAAGCCCTTGAAGCGAGCGTTGAAGCGCTCGACGCGGCCTGCGGAGTCCATGATGCGCTGCTTGCCCGTGTAGAACGGGTGGGACTCGGAGGAGATTTCGACGTCGATGACCGGGTAGGTGTTGCCGTCTTCCCACTCGATGGTCTTCGAGGAAGACACGGTGGAGCGGGTCAGGAACTTCGTGCCGGAGGCCAGGTCGTTGAAAACAACAGCTTCGTACTTCGGGTGGATATCAGACTTCATAATGGGACCTTTGTTCAACGCAACTGGATTTTGCCAGTTGCCAGGTATGAATGGGATGGCTGCGGCTGCTGCAGCCGAGGCTGAAAAAGCAGGACAACCAGCTATCAATCATAGCGGATGCCGGCGGGCCTGACGAACCGCGCCGCTACTCCCCGGGCGGGAGGGAGCGCGGGGACGTCCAGCCTTGGGCGTGAAGCTGCTCAATGCCGTCCAGCAGCAGGTCAAGGGCGAATTCGAACTCAAACTGGTCGTCGCAGCCGTAAGCAACCACGGTGCCTCCATCATGGGCTCCGGGCGCCGCGACAGCGGCAATATTCGGGTACAGCCTGGCCATCTGCCGGATCATGGCCAGCTGCACGTCGGGCGGGACGTGGGCGGCTTGTTCCGCTGCCGCGGGTTCGTCAAACAATTCCTGCGTGAAGCCCCACATGCGCCCGCCCAGTGCGTGCAATGCGTGGTGGGTCAGGTCCGCAGACAGCCCGCCGGCCAGGAATATCCCGGTGAACGAGTCCATGTAATCGAGAACGGCGGGGGTCTTCGATGTCCTGGTTTCGATGACGCGGCGGGCCCAGGGGTGCTGGCGGAGGGTCGTCCTGGCTGAGAGCACGCGCACCCGGACGGCCTCCTTCCATGGAAGGCCCGGCGGAGGAGGTGCGATCTCTTGAATGATGGCGTCCACCATGCCGTCCAGCAGTTCTTCCTTGTTCGCCACATGCTTGTAAAGGGCCATCGGCACCACACCCAGCTCCCCGGCGAGCCTGCGCATGCTCAATGAATCCACCCCAGCCTGGTCCGCCAGCAGGAGCGCAGCGTGAAGCACCCGTTGCCTGCTAAGCGGACCCCTGGGTGCCCGTGCAGGCCGTTCGTTGAGGTCTGTCATATCTTCCCGCCCGTGATAGCCATTGACAGGTGTACAGCGTACACCTAGATTTGGTCGGAGAACGGGTGTACGCCGTACACCTCGACGCGGCAGCTGCGGAAAGAAGACGAGACATGGCGACTCAATCGATAGCGACTCAGGCACCGGCCCGGCGCAGGCAGGCAGGTTGGCTGGTACCGGCAGGCCTCATCTTTGTCAGCCTCATCCCCGTCATTTTCGGTTCCCTGCGCATGGCCGAGTTGACCGGGGGCGCTCCCGTTACGCCGGCCAATGCACGGTTCTTTGCCTCGCCCATACCCGTGATGGTGCACATACCCGCTGCCATTCTCTACAGCCTGCTGGGGGCGTTCCAGTTTGTCCCCGGCCTCCGCAGGGGACGCTCCGGCCGTACCGCCTGGCACCGGGCAGCCGGCGTTGTCCTGATACCCGCCGGCCTCCTGGTGGCCCTGTCCGGCCTCTGGATGGCCGCATTCTACGACCTTCCACAGGGGGACGGCCCCGCACTTTTCATCCTGCGCCTGATCTTCGGAACCGCCATGCTTGCCAGCATCATCCTGGGGGTAATGGCCCTCGCCAGGCGCAGGTATCAGCACCACGGGGCATGGATGACCCGCGCCTACGCCATCGGGATCGCAGCCGGGACCCAGGCTCTCGTATCGATCCCGTGGATGGTGCTCGCAGGCCAGCCCGGTGAGGCAGGGCGGGCACTGCTCATGGGCGCCGGGTGGGTCATCAACGTGGCTGTGGCAGAGTATGCAATTCGGCGGCAGAGGCTTGGGGCCGCGCCCGCAGCTCCCAGAAGGCCACAGCAGATGCGGCAGCAACGTTGAGCGAATCCACGCCATTGCGCATGGGGATCTTGACGGCGAGGTCGACGGCGGCAAGCGTTTCGGCGCTCATGCCGGCACCTTCCGTGCCGAGCACCAGCGCCAGCTTGTCCGGGTTCCGGGCGGCCACCACATCCACGTCCTGGGCGTCCGCCGTCAGCTCCAGGGCGGCAACGGTGAAGCCGTGGTCCTTGAGCACCTGGAGGTCTGCCGGCCAGCTTTCGAGGCGTGCCCAGGGGACCTGGAAGACGGTGCCCATGCTGACCCGGACGCTGCGGCGGTACAGGGGGTCCCCGCAGCGGGGTGAGACCAGGACGGCGTCGATGTCCAGGGCGGCGGCGGACCGGAAGATGGCGCCCACGTTGGTGTGGTCCACGATGTCCTCCAGGACTGCTACCCGGCGCGCGCCCGCCAGCAGTTCGGGCAGCGGCACGGGGGCGGGGCGGTGCATGGCGGCCATGGCCCCGCGGTGCAAGTGGAAGCCGGTGATTTCCTCGAGCAGGGCTGCCTTCCCGATGAAAACCGGAACGTCGGGGTATGCCTGGAAGACGTCGTCGAGGTCTGCGAGCCACTTCTCGGCCAGGAAGAACGACCGCGGCTGGTGCCCGGCCGCCAGGGCACGGCGCAGGACCCGGGAGGATTCGGCGATGTACATGCCTTCGCGTGGTTCCCGGAGCTTCCGCAGGTGCACATCGGTCAGTGTGGTGTAGTCGCCCACCCGGGGATCATCGGCGGACTCTAGATAGTGGAACGTCACCGGGTGATTATTTCAGCAGGTTGGCGACCATCACGCCCAGGGCCACGATGCCAAGGGTGAAGATGACGGCCCGCAGGACCTTCGGGGAGAGCTTGCGCCCCACCTTGGAACCAACCAGGCCACCGATCGTGGAACTAACGGCGATCAGCAGGACCACCAGCCAGTTGATCCGGTCGAAGGCAAAGATCAGGTAGGACACCGCCGCCACCATGTTGACGCCGAGCACCAGGATGTTCTTCATGGCGTTGGCATTCTGCATGGTCCCGGTCAGGAACACGCCCAGGATGCCCACCAGCAGGATGCCCTGGGCTGCCACGAAGTAGCCCCCGTACACGCCGGCGAGGTACACCAGCACCACAAGGAGCACGCCGTGGCTGCGGTCCCGGATGGCATGTTCCGGGTTCTCCTCGCGGCTCCGCACCCATGCCTGAAGTCTGGGCTGGAAGACCACCATCAGCAGGGCAAGCACCAGCAGGACGGGTGCCACATAGTGGAAGACCTGCTCGGGCAGGTGCAGCAGCAGGTAGGCACCGGTGATTCCGCCCAGCAGTGAGGCCGGCAGCAGCTTCATCAGCTGGCGGCCCCGGCCTGCCAGCTCGCGCCGGTAACCCCACGCCCCGGCCGCCGTGCCGGCCACCAGCCCCATGGCGTTGCTCATGGAGGCCACCACCGGCGCGACGCCGAGGGCGATGAGTACGGGAAAGGTCACCAGCGTGCCGGAGCCGACCACTGCGTTGATGGTGCCGGCCCACAGGCCCGCGAAAAAGACCAGGATGCTGCTAAGGATCTCCACTGCTGGCGGTGAACCCTGCCTTAGCGGCGGGCGGTTGCGGAGTAACGGCCGGAGTTTTCCGTCACATCCAGGGCGAGGCCGAAAGTGGCGCTGAGGTGCTCGTCGGTGAGGACTTCGGTGATGGGTCCGGCGGCCACCACGCCGCCGTCGCGCAACAGCATGGCGTGCGTGAAGCCCGGCGGAACTTCCTCAAGGTGGTGGGTCACCAGGACCATGGCCGGCGCTGCCTCGTCGCTGGCCAGTTCGCCCAGCTTGTGGACCAGTTCTTCGCGGCCGCCCAGGTCAAGGCCGGCAGCGGGCTCATCCAGCAGCAGCAGTTCGGGGTCCGTCATGAGGGCACGGGCGATCTGGACACGCTTTCGCTCCCCCTCGGACAGGGTGGCAAAGGTCCTGTTCAGGAGAGGACCCATCCCCCAGTCGTTCAGCAGGCGGAAGGCGCGGCGCTCGTCGTCGCGCTCGTAGCCTTCCCGCCAGCGGCCGGTGACGCCGTAGGCGGCGGTGACAACGACGTTGAGGACGTTCTCATGCTCGGGGATCTGGGTGGCGAGGGCAGCCGATGACAGCCCGATGCGGGGGCGGAGTTCAAAGACGTCCACACGGCCCAAGGTTTCGTCAAGGATGCCCGCCGTGCCGCTGCTCGGGTGGAGGCGTGCTGCTGCGATCTGGAGGAGGGTGGTTTTGCCGGCTCCGTTGGGGCCGAGGATGACCCAGCGTTCGCCTTCATTGACCTGCCAGTCAACCTTGTCCAACAGGGTCTTTTTGCCGCGGACAACGCTGACGGCATCCAATTCCAGAACATCACTCATAGGAGTAGACACTAGGACAAAAAACATGGCGACTGATAACTGATGTGACCAGCCCGACTACGCACATTCAAGCCCACAAAACTGTAGGTGGTCCCGGAGGCCGCACCTGGAGTGTTGGCTATGGCTATCGCACGCTTTCCTGTCGTTGTCCTTGACTGCCCGGACCCCAAAATCCTGGCCGAGTTCTACGGCACACTGCTCGACTGGAAGACACGAATACCAGCCGGGCACCACGTTCCGTGTGTTCCTTGATCCGGCCGGCCACCCGTTCTGCTGCCTGAGCTGATGTAGCGGACATCGGTTCCCTGCCGGCGGGACGCAATTCAAGGGGCCCGGGCCCCACTGGATAAGATTGTAGGCATGACTTCGAACGTGACTGCGGTCAGCTATGGCCAAAATATGACTCCAAACGGGCTGGAGCAGCTGCGTTCCGTCCTCGCTGCCCACGGCGCGGTTGTGCAGTCAGAGGACTCCCTGGGCGATGACCGCTACGGGGTGCACGTCGCCGGACTGGACCTTCCGGATGCCACCGCCGCCGGCCTCGCCGTACTGCGGCGGGCCATTGCGGGCACGGCCATCGATGGCCTGGACACCGCGCTGGTTCCGGCCGGGCTCCGTGCCGCGGAGCGCAAACTGCTCATCATGGACGTCGACTCCACCCTCATCCAGCAGGAGGTCATCGAGCTCCTTGCGGCATACGCCGGCAAGCGCGAGGAGGTGGCAGCCGTCACGGAAGCCGCCATGCGCGGGGAACTGGACTTCACCCAGAGCCTGCACGCCCGGGTCGCGGTGCTCGCGGGGCTGCCCGCCGACGTCGTCAATAACGTCCGCGCGGAAGTGAAACTGAGCCTGGGTGCCGCGGAGCTGGTGGCGGCGTTCAAGAAGGCCGGCCATGTGGTGGCCGTCGTGTCCGGCGGATTCAACCAGATCCTCGAGCCCATCGCCGCTGACCTTGGCCTGGACTACTGGCAGGCCAATGAGCTGGAAATCGTTGACGGCGCGCTGACCGGCAAGGTGCTGGGCGCCGTGGTGGACCGTGCAGCCAAAGAGAAGTTCCTGCGGGAATGGGCCGCCGCGGAAGGCATTGCCCTGGAGCACACCATTGCAGTTGGCGACGGCGCCAACGACCTGGACATGCTCGGCGCCGCAGGCATCGGCATCGCCTTCAATGCCAAGCCTGCCGTGCGGGCCGTGGCGGATGCCGCCGTCAACATGCCCTATCTCGACGCCGTCCGCTACGTCGCCGGCGTCTGACGTCTAGCGACTTAACCGCGAAATGACAGTTCGCGGCAGTGTCCCGAAGGAACATTGCCGCGAACTGTCATTTCGTTGTGGGAAGCCCAGCTAGCTGGCGGACTGGCCGCCCTTGCCGAAGTAGTCGGCTCCACCGGCGTACTCGGTGTGGCCGGATTCGACGTCGGCGGTCACCATGCCAGCCACCACCTGGGCGAATTCCTCCACTGAGTACAGTTTCCCGGCCTCGGCACGGCGGGCCTCGATGGCTCCGGGGGTGGAGCGGTCCAGCAGGGTGGCGGTGACGGTGCCCTCGATCATGTCGCCGGAGACAACCACCAGGGAGATGCCCTTCTCGGCCAGTGCGGGGATGAGATCACGGAGTGCGTCCTCACCGGCACGCTTGCTGCGGGCTACCGGCTCGTAGGCCGGCATGGTGGGGACGGTGTTGATGAAGTGCGCCTGGTGGCTGGTGACGAAGACCACCCGTGAGCCCTCCTTCATCAGGGGCACCGCGGCGTTGAGCATGTTGACCTGGGCGTCGCGGTTCAGCTTGAGGGCGTAGTCCTCGCCCATGCCGGTTTCCATGCCGCCGGAGGCGTTCAGGACCAGGATGTCGAGGGAACCGAAGTTTTCCATCGCGGCGGAGGCCAGGGCCTGCACGCCTTCCTGGGTGGTGAGGTCTGCGCCCACGGCGACGGCGCGGCCGCCGTCGGCCTCGATGCCCTGCACTACCTTGTTGGCGCGCGGCGCCTTCTGGCGGTAGTTGACCACGACGGCGGCGCCCTGGCCGGCGAGGATTTTGGCAACGTCAGCGCCGATGCCGCGCGATGATCCAGTGACGATGGCGGTCTTGTTGTCCAGCAGTCCCATAGGGGCTCCTTTTGTTCGAAACGTCTAAGTCGGAGTTGGTCTGCAGTCCATCATGCCAGCGGCGGGTGCTGATTCCGTTGTCTGACCCCCACAAAGAAGGCGATTCCAGCTAGTTTGACGGTGCTGCACACCTTGACCCGGCGTAGGCTCCCCGTATGGCACAGCAGCGGCCGGCCGGTGCGGAGTCCACGCCGGAACAGGTCTTCAGCAATTCACCTGAGGGACTGCGCATCTATGAGGCGGTAGGGCGGGCTCTAAGCGGCGCTGTCCCGGCCTCGGTGCATACCACCATCAGCCAGGTGGCGTTCCGGAACCGGCGCGGATTTGCCTATGTCTGGAATCCGCGCCGAAATCTTAAAACCAATGTTCCGGCCGTGCTGTCCATTGCCCTCCCCCGCCGCCTGGAGTCTTCCCGGTTCAAGGAAATAGTCCATCCATCCCCAGGCGTCTGGATGCATCACCTGGAACTGCGCACCGTTGAGGACATTGACGACGAAGTGGCAGGCTGGCTGGAAGAGGCGTTCGCGGCGGCGGGGTGAGCATGTGCCGTCCGCGTACGTCCACCGGTGCAGGTTGTGCTTAGTGCCCCATGCCCAGGCCGCCGTCCACCGGGATGACGGCGCCGGAAATGTAGGCGGCTTCGTCGCTGGAGATCCAGCGGACCACGTTGGCAACTTCCGAGGCCTCGGCAAAGCGGCCGGCCGGGATGCTGGTGAGGTAGTCCTTCTGCGTGGCTTCGGGGAGTTCTGCGGTCATGTCCGTGTTAATGAAGCCCGGGGCCACCACGTTGGCGGTGATGCCGCGGGAACCGAGTTCGCGTGTCAGGGATCGGGCGATGCCCACCAGGCCCGCCTTCGAGGCGGAGTAGTTGATCTGTCCGGGCGCACCGTAGAGGCCGGAGACCGAGGAAATGAGGACAACACGGCCCTTGCGGAGCCGGATCATGCCCTTGGAGGCCCGCTTGATGACCCTGAAGGCACCGGTCAGGTTGGTGTCGATGACGGAGGTGAAGTCGTCTTCGCTCATGCGCAGCAGCAGTGTGTCCTTGGTGATGCCGGCGTTCGCCACCAGGACCTCGACCGGACCGTGGGCAGCCTCAACCTCTTTGAAGGCCGCGTCCACGGAGGCCTCGTCGGTGACGTCGGCCTTGACTCCCAGGATTCCTTCGGGCAGTTTCGCCTCGCTGCGGTAAGTCACCGCCACCTTGTCCCCATTGGCCAGGAAAGCCTCAGCGATGGCCAGGCCGATGCCGCGGTTGCCGCCCGTGATCAGGACGCTGCGGGGGGCGGAAACTGCTTCAGTCATTTAGAGGCTCCGGAATTCTGCGGCATGCTGCGCCGCGGTAGCAAGGGTGTGATTTGGCTGCCTTCGATCTTAGCGCCCGCCTTGGCCCGGGTTTGGGTGCCACTGCCGATGGTGAGAGAATTGATGCAAGCCTTTGGAGCGTGATAAACCACCGTGACCCTTGAAAACCATGCGGGACAATCCGCGCCTGAAGAACCCGGGCGGTTCTCCGGCGATTCGGAGGTTCACAGCATTACGGATGCCGCGGGAGCCCATTCCGAGGACATGCGTAAGCGCATGATCAAGTACGCGCTGGCGATGGGCATCCGCATGGTCTGCCTGATCCTCATCTTCGTGGTGGACGGCTGGTTCAAGATCCTCATGGTTGCCGGAGCGGTCTTCCTCCCATGGATTGCGGTGGTCATCGCCAACGGCAACGATAAGGCGGAGGCACACAGCGACCTGTTGCTGGATTCCGCGCCGCTGGCCGAGATAGAGAGCCCGCCCCAACCCTTGGTTGCCGACAGGCCCGGCGACGAGGTCCTGCAGGGCGAGTTGATTAACGACGACGACGAGACCGGCCCCGGGGAGGAGCGGAAGGCATCATGAGCATCTTTGATTTCGCTGCAGGGTCTGAGCCGTCCTTTACGGAGGCCGCCGCCGTCTGTTCACGCAAGGCCTGCCGGTCCGGCGCCTCCTGGCAGCTCCTCTGGAACAACCCCAAGATCCACACCCCCGAGCGCCGCAAGATCTGGCTTGCCTGCGCAGAGCACCGGGACTGGCTGGAAGATTACCTGCAGACCCGCGGGCTTTGGAAGGAAACCCTCCCGCTGGATGCCGGCTCCCCGGCTGGCCTTTTGGAGCAGGACCGCTGAATGTACCGTTTCCTCTTCTCCAGCAAGTGGCTGGGTTACCTCCTGCTGGCTGCCATCTTTGCCACCGCCTGCGTCTTCCTGGGCCGCTGGCAGATGGACCGCCGCGCTGAGACGCTTGCCGAAATCAACCGCGTGGTGACCAACTACTCCGCAGCCCCCGTTCCCTTTGCTGAAGTCCGGGACCAGTTCATGGAGCTGGACCCTGCGAAGGAGTGGACCCAGGTGGAACTGAGGGGCACCTACGACGTAGCGGGCCAGCGGATTGTCCGCAACCGTCCGCTGAACGGCCAGCCCGGCTATGAGGTGGTTGTCCCCTTCCGCCTGGCGTCCGGTGAAACGGTAGTGATTGACCGCGGGTGGCTGCCCATCGGCAACAAGAACCCGGGAAGCCCGGATTCGGTGCCGGAACCGCCGGCAGGTGAGGTGACCGCCGTCGTGCGCCTGAAGCACCCGGAACCTGAACTGCAGCGCGGCGCGCCCGAAGGCCAGCTGGCGTCCATCGACCTCACTGCGTACTCGGCACAGCTCGGGTATCCCCTGCTCACCGGCGCATACGGCCAGCTCGCGTCGGAGACACCGCCGGCAGCCCAGATGCCGGCGGCCTTCCCGAAGCCGTCCACCGAGGAGGGCACGCACCTGTCCTACTCCCTGCAGTGGTTCGCCTTCGGTGTCCTGATGTTCGTCGGCTTCGGCTACGCGGCCCGCCAGCAGGCCCGCAACGCGGCGATCGACGCCGAAGACGAGGCCGAAAGCACGGACGGATCCCTCGACTCGGGCAGCCCCGTTCACTCCGCTGCCGCGGCAGCCCGCCGTCGTCCGTCGCCTCCCCGCAAGCGGAAGAAGGCGACCTCTGAAGAGGAGGAAGACGCCCTCCTCGACGCCCAGGGCTACTGACGGTCTCCCGCTCCGCCGTTAGGTGCCTCCACGTTCCGTTCGCTCCGCAACGCGAGTGATTTCCCGCGTGCTGGCTCGTTCCTCGCCTTTGACGCACGCTACATAAATCACCCACGCTGCTGCGCTTGTGCCTAAGTGCGCAATGCGCCAGGGCCGACGGGAGGGGCGCCGACAGGCAGCAGGCTGTCCGGTCGCGGAGGATTGAGAACAAGAGAGATCCGACGGGCCTCCCCAGACTTCGTCCTGAAGCACACCGGCCAGCATGTAGGCGGAGTGGCCCCGGTTGGGCACGCCGAAAAGATCAGGACCCTCCTGGACAAGTCGCTCCAGAAGCACAACCTCCTCTGGGCAGGAGCAGGCGACCACAACTCAATGTTGAGCATCACCTACAAAGAGCTGCAAAGAATCACCGAAGCAAAGGAACTGCCCGTCCGCTGACAACTGAACCACGCTGACCGGTGACGAACCCACAAGCGAGGTAGTGCGGGTGATTTATGTAGCGTGCGTCAAAGGCGAGGGACGAGCCAGCACGCGGGAAATCGCGCGCGCTGCGGAGCGAAGGCGACCACGGCGCACCAACAGGGAAGAAGGCTTAAGCCAGGGTTATCAGGTCCAGGTAGTCTTCGTTCCAGTGGTCTTCGACGCCGTCGGGCAGCAGGACAACGCGCTCGGGGTTGAGTGCTTCGACCGCCCCTTCGTCGTGGCTGACCAGGACGACGGCGCCGCTGTAGTTCTTGAGGGCGCCAAGGATTTCGGCGCGGCTGGCGGGGTCGAGGTTGTTGGTGGGCTCGTCGAGGAGGAGCACATTCGCGCTGGACGCGACGATGGTGGCCAGGGCAAGGCGGGTTTTTTCGCCGCCGGAGAGGACGCCGGCGGGCTTGTCCACGTCGTCGCCGGAAAACAGGAATGAACCGAGGATGCCGCGGACTTCGGCGTCCTTCATGTCGGGGGCAGCGGAACGCATGTTTTCCAACACGGTGCGGTCGACGTCGAGCGTTTCGTGTTCCTGGGCGTAGTAGCCCACCTTGAGGCCGTGGCCGGCAATAACGTCACCGGTGTCCGGCTGGTCCACGCCCGCGAGCATCCGCAGGAGGGTGGTTTTGCCGGCGCCGTTGAGGCCGAGGATGACCACCTTGGAGCCGCGGTCGATGGCCAGGTCCACATCGGTGAAGATCTCGAGCGAACCGTAGGACTTGCTGAGGCCTTCCGCGGTGAGCGGGGTTTTGCCGCAGGGTGACGGGTCCGGGAACCTCAGGGCGGCCACGCGGTCCTGCTCGCGCACGGCTTCAAGTCCGCTGAGCAGGCGTTCTGCACGCTTGGCCATGTTCTGCGCTGCGACGGCCTTGGTGGCTTTGGCACGCATCTTGTTGGCCTGGTCAAACAGGACCTGGGCCTTCTTTTCGGCGTTCGCGCGTTCCCGCTTGCGGGCACGTTCGTCGGTTTCGCGCTGGGTGAGGTAGCGCTTCCAGTCCATGTTGTAGAAGTCGATCTGCGCACGGTTGGCGTCGAGCAGGAAGACCTTGTTCACGGTGGCTTCGAGAAGCTCAGTATCGTGGCTGATCACGATCAGGCCGCCCTGGTGGTTCTTCAGGAAGTCCCGCAGCCAGGCGATGGAATCGGCGTCGAGGTGGTTGGTGGGCTCGTCAAGGAGCATGGTTTCTGCATCCGAATACAGGATGCGCGCCAGCTCCACACGGCGGCGCTGGCCACCGGAGAGGGTCTTGAGCGGCTGGTTCAGCAACCGGTCCGGCAGTGCAAGATTGGAGCAGATGGCTGCAGCTTCGGCCTCGGCAGCGTATCCGCCCGCTGCCAGGAACTCGGACTCAAGCCGGTCATAGCGGTTCATCGCCTTGCGCTGGACGGCGGGATCGTCGCTCGCCATTTCGTCGTGTGCGGTCCGGAGTTTGCCGACGGCGATGTCCAGGCCCCGGACGGACAGGATGCGGTCCCGTGCGAGCTGCTCCATGTCAGGGGTGCGGGGATCCTGCGGCAGGTAGCCGATTTCGCCGGTGCGGGTCACTTTGCCGGCGGCCGGCAGGCCTTCCCCGGCCAGGACGCGCGTAAGAGTGGTCTTGCCCGCGCCGTTACGGCCCACGAGCCCGATCTTGTCTCCCTTGTCGATGCGGAAGCTCACCTGGTCCATCAGGAGCCGGGCGCCGGCACGCAGTTCAAGATCCTGAACAGTAATCACAGCAGGTAAAGCCTTTCACAGCAGGGATAAGCCGCGGCCCGGATCGTCTGCGGTGGGCGTGGGCGGCAATGGCCGGAGAACGGCCCATCCAAGTCTACCGTCCAGGCCAAGCATGGAGAACCGCGGGTGGGATGCCAAGGATTTCCCAAGTGGCGCACGCCAAGCTGGCACAACATCAGGCGTCGTTGCTGCGCCACCAGGATCAGGGCCGGAGGGCCGCGGAAGGGGCGCGATGTCGCTGAAGATGCAGGCAGTGGCCGGGACAGCGCTGCTGGTGGCAGGGATGCTGTCGCTGGCGTGGGCCTACAATTACGGCGGCGGCGCGGACCCGGGGCCCTTGGACAGGGCAGGATTGGCCGTGGCCTGGGGACTGCCCGCCGCGAAGCTTCTGTGCAACCTCGCCAGCGCCGGCACTATCGGTACCCTCATGCTCGCGGCGTTTGCGCTCCCCCGCGGCGGAGCCGCCTACTTCAAGGCTCTTCGATGGGCAGGATGGTCGGCGGCTGTCTGGGCCGCGGGAGCCTGCATCCATACCTCGGCGAGTTTCCTGTTCATGGCCAACAGGAGCCCTGCAGCCGGGTTTGATGAGGCATTCCTGACGTTCCTGACCGGGATCGATGCCGGCCGGTCCGGCACTCTGACCATCCTCATAGCAACAGCTGTGGCTATCTCTTGCTCCCGGCTGCGGGGCCCCCGCATGCTTGCACTCACCACCGTTACAGCCTTCGCTGGCCTGTTGCCCCTGGTCATGACATCCCACGCCGCCGGCAGCACCGACCATGCGGACAGTACCACCGCGCTGTTCGTGCATTCGGCCACAGCGGCCGTCTGGCTCGGCGGCCTGCTGGCCCTGATGGTGCTGCGGCCTGTGCTGCCGCCCGGCCAGCTGGGCGCGACGGTACGCCGGTACTCGACGTTGGCGTTGGTGTGCTTCATAGCCCTTGCGGTCTCGGGATATATGGGCGCCCTGGCAACAATCAGCACGATCGAAGCCGTGTTCAGCCCCTATGGCGCAATCGTCCTTGCCAAGGCCGCTGTGCTCATCATCCTCGGGGTGTTCGGGACGTTCCACCGGCGTTGGTCGATCAACCGGCTGGAGCTTGCACCGGAACGGGGCGGCCGCCTCTTCGCCGCCCTCGCCGTTGCCGAGCTCGCCGTGATGGGGATCGCTTCCGGGATGGCCGCGGCGCTTGCCCGGACGGAACCGCCGCCAGCCGCCACATCCGGGGAGCCGGGCCCCGTGCTTCCCGAGCCCGGGCTGTGGGAATACCTGTCCGGCTGGGCCCCCGATCCGGTGTGGAGCCTGGTCTGCGGGTTCGCCGTCGTGATCTATCTGGCGGGCATACGCCGGCTCCACACAACCGGCCGGTCCTGGCCCCTACACCGCACCCTGCTGTGGTTGGCGGGAGTGGCGGTCCTGTTCATCGTCACCAACGGCGGCGTGCATGCCTATCAGGGCTACCTGTTCAACGCCCACGTGCTGACACAGATGATGCTTACCGCCATCGTGCCGCTGCTGCTCGTCCCGGCCGCCCCGCTGACCCTGGCCACCCTGACCGTCATCGCCAGAACGGACGGCAGCGCCGGGGCTAAGGAGTTCCTGGAACGGACCGTGCAGCCGGTCCTCGCAGCACTGAGGAGGGATCCATTTCCGGCAGTTCCCCTTCTAGCGGCGTCCCTCTTCGCCATCTACTACACCCCCTTGCTCGACTGGGCAGCCACCGGACAAATCGGCTACAGCGCCATGAGCCTGCTTGCCCTGGTGACCGGTTGCCTGGCCACCGCCGCACTCACAGGGAACCAGGATCCGGGCACCGGCGGCGCCCCGGGCAGGCGGCTGCCTGTCGTAGCGGGAATAGCCGGACTCTACGCATTCTGCGGATGGAGGTTGATGGAGCAGGCTCCGTCCATGGAATTGCCTTGGTCCACCTCTGCAGGCCGGCCGTGGGGGCAGTCGCCCGCGGCTGCCGCAGAATTGGCGGGCCCCGCAATGTGGTCCATCGCAGCCCTGATGCTGGGCATTCTCACCGTGATGATCATCTTCCGCCGTGAATCGGGCCCCGGGGATCCGCGCGCCGGAACTGCGAACAGTCATGCCCGTAGCCTGCGTGAGGATGTGGCAGCATAGCGCTCCCGATGGCGGAGCGGACAGCGGTTCAACCCGGGCGTCCGCACTTGCTATTCACAAGGTATTTCCGGGGTCATCCCCGCATGCTGTGGTTTGTAGCCCACCTGTAAAAGGACTGTCCATGACAACCAGACCCCCTCGTTCGTTGCGAGCAGCTGCCATCGGTGCAGCCACGGCAGCCTGTCTGACTGTTGGCCTCGATGCCGCGTCCGCCCACGTGTCGGTGACCCCGGAAGGTACCGATGAAGGCGGGTACACCCAGTTGACCTTCAAGGTTCCCAGCGAATCCAAGACCGCCACAACCACCACCGTCAAGGTGGATCTGCCCACGGCAACACCGTTCACGTCGGTCCGCGTGAAGCCCGTCCCGGGTTGGACCGCCCGGATTGCCAAAGGCACGTTGCCGCAGCCGGTAACCGTGGACGGGGCCACCGTCACCGAAGCGCCCCTGTCCGTAACCTGGACGGCCAACGACGTGCAGAGCCAGCTGACCGAGGACCAGTACCAGACCTTCTCGTTGTCTGTGGGCCGGCTTCCGAAGGCCGGTACTGCTGTGTTGCTGCCCGCGGCGCAGACCTACTCTGACGGCAGCGTCCGGAACTGGGACGATCCGGTGGTCGAAGGCCAAGGCGAGCCCCAGGACCCCGCCCCGGTCTTCACCACCACCGCTGCCTCGACCACCCAGCATGGCCACGCCTCAGCACCCGCGGCGGAAACCGCCGTCGTGCCTGCTGCCTCGGTAACCGCCGGCGCATCTGTCCCGGCCCTGACCTGGGTGGCCTTCACGGCAGGACTGTTCGGGCTGACCGCGGGCGTAGCTGCCCTCCTCCGCGCCGGCAGGACCAGGAAGGGCTAAGCGGCGGCAGGACCTCCAAGGTTTCCGCAGGTGGCTGCCAGCACGATGAGCCTAGACCGCAACAACATGGGAGGCGAGATGAATTCTCATGCAAGCCAATTTTCCAATCGAGGCCTCAACCGCCGCCAGTTCGGACTGGTGCTCGGTGGCGGCGCTTTCCTGCTGCTGGCCGGGGGCAGCTACGGCGTTGTGGGACGAAGCCCGCAGACCACAACCACGAGTGTGGCCACGGTTTTTGGTTCCCTCACCATCGTTCGGGCCGGACGCCTCGCCCGCCTGGATGCCCAGGGCCAGCCGGCTTTCCGGACCCTGGCGGCGGCTGCTTCACACATGAACGCCGGCAGGGACACCGGAGGCAGCACGCAGGTCCGGCGGGCCAGCACTAGAGAAGAGCTCCGCCTCGATAGACACGGCCACGATGACTGGACGCCGGGCGCCCCGGCGGGGCCCGAACCAGTAAACCTCACCTGGTCCGACGTCGTCCTGGTCGAAGTGCAGCTCCGGAATGCCGGGCCGGTACCAGTGCTATTCAGCCCGGGGCAGCTGCGGCTGAAGCTGCGTCCCTCAGGGACAACAGTCACTCCACGCGACTCTGACCGCAACCCCGGCCCCGTAGCACCGCACGCATCGGAGCACATTCTGATCAGCTACCTGGCCCCACGCGATGCCTTCGAGCTGGAGCTGGACTACTCGGACGAGCAACGGGACGTAACCTACCAGCTGGCCCTGCCGCCGATGGCCGTTGAAGAGGTGCGGTCATGAACATCCTGGACGTCCACATCAATGAAGGCTACGTCCCGATGGTGGACGGCTCCCTGGTCTACCACCGGGGCTTCGGCGAGCGCCGCACCACGGTGACCGACACCAGCCCGTCGCTGTGGATGAGCCCACGGGTCTTCTCCGCGGACGGACAACTGGTGGCCAGCAGGACGTATCCCCTGGACGCCCCGGTACCACCGCACGGCAGGCCCGCGCCCCTGCAGACCGACCCGGACAATCCCGGAGAGTACTTGGCCAGGAAGGAATACTGGGCCAGCTATTTTCCGGACCGCACCCTCATCGCCGAGACAGGCAGCACCGTCCGGATAAGGGTGCATAACCACCTACCGCAACCGCACGAACTCCGGTTCCATACCGCTGGACCCGCCGAACAGGATGAAACGACGGGCCCTGTTGCTTCGGGGACATCGGCTCTCCTTGAGTTCGAAGCACCGCCGCCCGGGACCTATCTGTTCACGGACCCGGGCAACGCGTCCGTGGAACGGACCCTCGGCCTCTACGGTGCGCTTGTGGTGATAGACCCGTCCAGCGCCTGGCAGCTTTTCCCGGGTGGGACCGAGTTCGAACGGCAGTGGCTGTGGTTGTGCCACGACGTGGATCCGAACTGGGCCCGCATCGCTTCCCGCGGCGAAACGGTCAATCCCGCTTCAACACCCGCCGTACCCCGCTACTTCACCCTCAACGGTTACGCGGGCTTCCAGTCGCTGGCGGTCACCACGGATGAGGAATTCAATGAGCGCCGGGAGCAGGACACGCTCCCCTCCGGCCACCCGCGTGAAACGGATGTGCGGAACTTCAGCGCCTCGCCAAGCCCGGGTGGCGTCCGGACCGGCCAGCTGATGAGGATGGTCAATGCCGGCATCGTGGACCACCAGCTGCACTACCACGGCAACCATGTCTGGACGGTGCGCGCCAACGGCGAAGACTTCCCCCGCAGTAGCGGGCGGGTCAGTCCGGACGGGGACGTGCTCCTGCAACACTGGGAGGACACAGTACAGCTCGAACCGATGGACCGAAAGGAGTCCCTGCTTCCCGTCCGGCGTCCACCCGAGGTGTTGGACCAGGTGTGGAACGCCCGCAGTGGCGACTGGAAGTATCCGATGCACTGCCACGCGGAGCCCTCGCAGACGGCGGCCGGCGGGCTGTACCCCGGCGGCCTCGTGGCGGACTGGGTCCTGGCAGCGGGCACGATTCCTGAGCCAGGGCTTCCGGGCACCGTGGCAGGCGGCCATCACCTGTACCGGAGCCAGGTGGAGTTCGCCTCGGACCAGCCTCATGAGGGAAGCCCGGAAACTGAGTTCCGCCAGCGCCCGGACGTCAGCAAGGTGTTCGATTTCTTCAACAGGAAATTGCAGGTGCCCAACGGCCCTGAAATCGAGTTTTGGAGTTTCGAGGACGAGAGGTCCGGCCGCGGGCTTCCCGGACCGCTGTTGCGGCTGACGGAGGGGCAACTGTTCCACGGCACGGTGGAACCCAGCAAGAGGGTCCACACCATTCACTGGCACGGCATCGAACCCGACCCCCGGAACGACGGCGTAGGCCACACCTCCTTCGAAGTCACCGGCGAGTACACCTACCAGTGGAGGCCTGAGGTCGGCGTCCCCGGCAACCCCAACCGCGGCTCCGCCGGAACCTACTTCTACCACTGCCACGTCAACACCCCCATGCACGTACAAATGGGTATGTTCGGGCCCATCATCGTCGATCCGCAGGTGAGTTCCACTGCCCCGCCCCCCAAGGGAACCCGCCGCCACTCAACTGACGGCCCGCTGTACGACATCGCCACGGAGACATTGATCGCCCCTTACTCGATTGACCCGCGCTGGCACGAACTGAATCATGCAGCTGGTCTCTCCGGGGACGACGCAGGCGTCAACCGCTTCGAGCCAAAACACTTCGTTCTCCTGGGCGGCACGGTTCCCACCCGGCCCAGGGGGGACAGGATCTGGGCCATCAGTGCGATGCGCGCCAATGTGGTCAGGGACGGCATCGCTCCCACGCTGGTCCGCATGGTGAATGTCGACTACTTCCCCACCCGTACCCGGTTCCTCGATGGGGCCAGCCAACCGGCCGAGATTGCCGAACTGATCTCGCACGATGGCCGTCCCTTCTGGAATACCCCCGACCCGGACGGACCGGCCGTTCAGCCCTCCCAGGTCGGCCAGCCGCTGGTCACCAGCATCCTCAAATCCGGCGCAGCCGAAAAGTTCGATTTCCTGCTGCGCCCACCGGCGGCGGGAAGGTACACCATCGCGGTCGACTTCCTGCACTGGATCACCGGTCAGGTCCTGGCGACACGCACCGTGGCCGTCACCGCGTATTAGGGGTCCGCCAGGAACGGCGGGCAACCGAGCGGCGCAACGGTTGCGGCGGCGTGCTCAGGCAGCGGCGCGCGGCAGGACGAGCATGTAGCCGGTGGGCAGGTCGCTGCTCCAGCGCCGCGGTTCGCGGACCACGAACTGCGTGGCCAACTGCTCGGGCGTGAGCAGGCTGTTGGGTTCGGGCGACGGACCCCACCGCTCGCTGCCGTGCGGGTAAAGCGGATCCAGGACGCGGATGCCGGTGACCGGGAACTCCGGGAACCGGGCGGGATCACCAAGGGACTCGAACCCGCTCATCACCCATGCGTGGCGGCCGCTCCACATGACCAGCCCCACCGGCCGTCCGGTCTCCGTGATGGCGCGCGCCGCCGTCTGCAGCGCATCCTCATAGTCAGGAACGCTGACGACCGTGTATGGCCCCATTCCAGCCTCGGTCAGCACCTGCGCCCAGCCGAGCGGGTTGGCGCCGTTGAACGAGTTGTTCGACCGTGCCCGCGCCATCTCCCACAGGTCTCCCTGCTGGGTGGAATCTGTCCAGGTGCCGCCCCCGGTGTCATCGATGAGGTTGTGCGCCATCTGGATGCTCGCCGCTACACACCAGTCGAAGGTGTACTGCGGCACGAAGTCCCCCTCCTGGTACAGGTTGAGGGCGAATGGCTGGGGTACGGGGGCGGGCGCCGGGACCTCGGGCGGGGCAGAAGCCGGGGCGGGGGTGGGAGTAGACGAGGGGGCCGGCTGAGGGGCGACGACGTCTCCCGCGGCCTGCGGGGCCGAAGAGGCCGGGACGGGTTGTTCAGTGACGGCGTCGAGATGGCCGACGGCGGGTGTGCAGCCCGCGAGGAAGGCCGCCAGGGCCATAACCCAGGCAAGAAGACGGAGACGGGCGCCGTTCATGATCGCTCCAGTCTAGCGCGGCGGGAATGACCCGGGCAGGGGATGATGGCCGCCACAGCACATGCCGTGGGCTTAACTGCCCGCGCCATCCTTGCCGCCTTGGGAGAATGGAACCGTGGAATTCAACCGGCTGCTGCAAATCCGCCGCATCTACGCGCAGCCCGCTGCCCTGGAGCTGCCCCGCGGCAAGGAGGTCGTGGAACGCTGGCCGGACGCCGACGTCGTGCTTGTCGACAACCACTGGAACATCCCCGAGCTGCACGGGGATGAAACGAACGTGCCGCGCTGGTCCCGCATCAAGACCGAGGCCCTGGTCCTCGGCGTCAAGAAGGCGCTGACCGTCAAGCCGAACGGCCGGTCCGCGGACTTCATTGCCCCCTCCACCGCAAACGGCTGCGCCATGGCATGCGCCTACTGCTACGTGCCCCGGCACAAGGGGTACAGCAACCCGGTAACCGTGTTTGCCAACATCGACCAGATTGCCGGCGCCCTTGAACGGCACGCGACCCGCCAGGGCATGAAGCTGGAGCCCAACCAGTGCGACCCGGAACTCTGGGTCTACGACATCGGCGAAAACAGCGACTGCTCCGTCGACGCCCTGATCAGCGACAACGTGGAGGACCTCGTTACGCTTTTCCGCGACCTGCCCACCGCCAAGCTGTCCTTTGCCACCAAGTACGTGAACCCGGCGATGCTCGGCTGGGACCACGGTGGCCACACCAGGATCCGCTTTTCGCTCATGCCCGCGGCTTTGGCCAAGTCGATTGACGTCCGGACCTCGCCGGTGGCTGAACGCATGGCTGCGATCAACGACTTTGTGGATGCCGGGTACGAGGTGCACGTCAACTTCTCCCCCGTCATCATCACCGACACCTGGCTGCGCGACTGGGAGGAGTTGCTGCGCCAGCTTGATGCCACCCTGACAGCTGCAGCCAAGGCCCAGCTCGCGGCAGAAGTCATCTTCCTGACGCACAATGAGCGGCTCCATGAGGTCAACCTGGGGTGGCATCCGCAGGCCGAGAACGTGCTGTGGCGCCCGGACCTGCAGGAATCGAAGGTCTCGTCCAACGGGTTCAGCAACGTCCGCTACCGTTCCGGAACCAAGGGCCGCTATGTGCGGCAGCTGACCGCGCTGATTGAGGACATCGCGCCCTACTGCCGCATCCGTTACGCGTTCTGAGGCAGGCGGCGACGCTCCTGCACGCGACGTGCAGGAGCGTCCGTCCGGTAATTTACAGGGTGCGGGGTGGCGATGGGCCGTGCACAGGCCCGATCACCATCAGGGGATTACTTCGGGCAGCGCAAGTCCGGATTGTAGGCTGCGAACATGCCGCTCGGGTTGTCCCTCCATATCCATGCGTGGAGCGCGTGGGACCCAGGGAACGGCCCGGCTTCGAATTTGACGCCGGCAATCGAAGGTTGATGGGCTGCCGTGGATATGAACTCAACGGCTACCAGCTTGTACCGCCCGTACTTATTGGGCATGTACACGAGAACCTCAGGCTTTCGGGCCTGGGTCTTGTCATCGATCAGGTCCTCCTTGGCGTAGTGGAAGCCCATGGCTCCCACGCCGGGTTTTTCGATGCATTTAGTGATTTCCTTATAACCGTCCGCCTTGGCGTTCTCCAGCCAGCGATATTCGTCGGTGACGTGGCGCAGGACGTTGACCAGCCGGCGCTGATCGTCATTGTTCCGCCAGTCGTCGCTGTGGTCCGAGCCTCCGTGCCCTGACCCTCCATGGGCGAGCGCGGTCCCGGGAGCCAGTCCCATGGCAAGCGCTGCTGCGGCCACCATCGACAGGAGTCCCGTCCTGGTGCGATTCATCGTTGATCTTCTACCCCTCTGAGACCGATATCGTTTCTACAAGGGATGCGAAGCGTGAAAAGGGATATTCCACCTTCGCCAAGATGCCGGCAGATTTCCCCGGGAACTGCCGGTGAATGAAGCCGCTCGGTGGCTCTTATCGTCCATTGAGGTGAGCGGCGTAACCAGTATGCTCCTGCTCAAAAACGCGGCGCTACGCTACGGGCGGGTAGTAGGGGGAGCAGTTTCTGGACCGCCCCTTTAGAGGAGGCTCTTGGAAAACGGGGTGTTCCCTTTCGAGGGGCGGGTCTATCCTTCACACATGAACGAGCACACGGCGCCGAGTGAGACCGGCGGGTTTTTCTTTGAGTTCAGAGGGAAGCACCCCCTCCGTGAGACAGCAGGATGGGTATCCGGTGTCGGATTGGCTGGTGCCGGGATGGCGATAGCGGTCATCGGGACCGCCTCACATTCCCACATATCCATGCCCCTGGGAATTGCGGTGGCAGTTCTCGGTGCAATCCTGCTCGTTTTGTACGCGGTGACCAGGAGCACGACAAAGCCAGCGTCCGTTTCTTCCGTGGCAGGAAAGCATCGTGTGAAGAAGGCAGGCAGAGCAGCCGCGAAGGAATCCTTAGCGGCTGATCTTGTCGTTATAGCGAACCTCTATTCCCAGGGTGCTCTCACCGCGGAAGAATTTGCCGCGGCCAAGCGCCGAATACTTGGTATCTAACCCGCCCCTCGTTCCTCCGCCTCTGGAGCTGGCCGGTCCGCCTTGGTAGCTTTCAACGCATGGCCATCAAACTGGAGAACGTGGGTATCGCCGTTCGCGACCTCGAAGCAGCAATCGCCTTTTTCACCGATCTCGGTCTTACCGTGGTGGGCCGTGACACGGTCAGCGGGGAGTGGACCGATACTGCTGTCGGACTTGATGGGAACCATGCCAAGATTGCGATGCTCCAGACCCCCGACGGCCACGGCCGGCTTGAGCTCTTCGAATACATCCACCCCGAAGCGATCGAGTCGAACCCGACCCGGCCCAACGACATCGGCATGCACCGCGTGGCCTTCTCGGTCGACGATATCGACGAGGCACTTAAGGTAGCGGCGAAGCACGGATGCCATCCGCTGCGCGGGGTGGCGACCTATAAAGACATGTACAAGCTCACCTACCTCCGCGGCCCCAGCGGAATCCTCGTGATGCTCGCCGAGGAACTGAACAAAGAGTCCGGTACATGAAGCTCGCTGACGGGTATTCCGCGCTGCTGCTTGGTGTTGTTCTGGTAGTCACCGCAGGTGCCTGCAACTCGTCCCCCCGTGAGGAACCAGAAAGCGGTCAGCAGCCGCCTTGCTTCCCGCCTGCATATTCCGTGAGTCCAACAATTGCCAAACCAGGGGCGACAGTGACAGTCGCAGCACCTGCGGCGGACTGTAACCCCCAGTACGGCTCCAATGCCCAGGTCCAAGTAAGCGTCACCGATCAAAGTGGCGCTGAAGTCATCAGTGCAAGGGCTCCAATGACTGACGCTGGGGAATTCACGTTTACCTTCACTGTGCCTGAAGAGTCAGCGGTTGGAGAAGCGATCGTCACCGCAATGCCGCACGATATCGACTGGTGCGATGACACCGGCAAAAACAACCGTGCAACAGGAATTCCACAACTTGAGCTTGTCTCCTGCGCAACGCCCGTGGAGACATTCACCATCACGCGCTAGGGATGCATGGAGTTCGTGAATCTGAGTTAGTACCCAGCCATCAAAGCCAAGGACCGGCTTTAGTAGGCCCCCTACAAAATGGCCCCACAGCGGCGCCGGTAACGTCGGCAGTACACTAGATTCCGCTTGTACAACCCCGACAGGACCGCCATGAGCAACACTGACACAGCCGTCAAAAGCACCTCAAACAAAAAGCGCCGCTGGAACGCCACAGACCTCGGGCTCATCGCCGTCTTCGCGGCCCTGGTGGCGGGATCCGCGCTGGTGCCCGGACTCGCCGTCAACGGCTTCGGCGTCCCCATCACCTTCCAGACCCTGGCCGTGATGCTCACCGGCCTGGTGCTCGGCCCTGGAAGGGGCTTCGCCGCCGTCGGCCTCTACGTCCTCCTCGGCCTCGCCGGGCTGCCGATCTTCAGCCAGGGCCGCAGCGGCCTGGGCATCCTGGCCGGACCCTCGGCTGGTTACATCCTCGCCTTCCCCATCGCCGCCCTTGTTGTGGGATGGCTGGCCACCGTAGTCATCCGCCGGACCACCAAAGCCCGTGCGCTGTGGCTGTTCCTTTCGGCCACCGTTACCAGCGTGGTGGTTGTGCACTCGCTGGGCATCGCCGGCATCGCGCTCAACACCAAGGCGACGCTTGGCCAGGCATTCCTGAGCGACGTGGTCTTCTACCCCGGTGACATCATCAAAAACATCCTCGCGGCCGTCATCGCCGTTGCCCTGCACCGCGCATTCCCGGACATCCTGGTGCGCCGGGTCAAGCGCAGCGTTCCGCAGCCTGCCAACGCCTAGGATCCACCATGCCCGACGTGACGTTTGACCAGGTAGCGGTAGCTGTTCCGCTGGACCACCGGCCGGAACCCAAGGTCCTCCTGGAAGATGTGACCCTGCAGCTCACGGAGCAGCGCGTGGGAGTCATTGGCGCCAACGGATCCGGGAAGTCCACGCTGCTGCGCCTGGTCAACGGCCTCATCCAGCCAACGGCGGGCACGATAGCGGTCGACGGCGAGGATACAGTCCGTGCCGTCCGCAAAGTCCGCCGGAGCGTCGGCTTTGTCTTCACTGATCCCCTCTCCCAGCTGGTCATGCCCACCGGGCGGGAGGACGTGGAGCTGTCGCTCCGCCGCTCCGTCAAAAATGGCACCGAGCGGCGCAGGCTCGCCGAAGCGGCCCTGGACCGGCTCGGGCTGCTGCACCTGGCCGACCAAAGCATCTACGAACTGTCCGGCGGCGAACGCCAGCTGATGGCGCTCGCCGCCGTACTGGCGGTGGATCCCGCGGTGCTGGTACTGGACGAACCGTCCACCCTGCTGGACCTGCGCAACCGCGAACTCCTGCGCAGGACCCTGGCCGGCCTTGACCAGCAGATCATCATGTCCACCCACGACCTCGAACTCGCCCTGGAAATGGACCGCGTGCTGGTCATCGAACAAGGGAAAGTAGCCTTTGACGGCGCCGCCGCAGATGCCGTGAAGGCCTACCGCGCGCTCTGCTCGGAAAGCCTGGACAGCCTGCAAGCGCGGGGACCACAACGATGAGGGGCCACGGTTTCCTGCTGGCCAACTACGTCCCGGGAGATTCCCTGGTCCACCGGTCGCCGCTGGCAGTAAAATTCCTGCTGGTCTTCGCCTGCGGCCTTGCGTCCTTCGCCATCCTGGACTGGCGCATTTCGCTGCTGGTGCTCGCCGGCCTCTGCGGCCTGTTCCTGCTCACGGGGGCCGGCCTGAAGCGGCTGTGGGGGGCCGTCCGCCCGCTCGCCGCGGTCCTGCTGGTGATCGGGCTGTTCCAGTGGTGGCAGCTGGGTGCACCCACCGCGGCCCGGATTGTCCTGAACATCCTCGTCTGCGTCGTTGCAGCGTCCCTGCTCACCGCGACCACCCCCGTGCAGCAGCTCTTGGACGGCGTGGTCAAGGCGGCAGGCCCTTTCAAGAGGTTCGGCGCGGATCCGGAACGCTTCGCGTTGACCATCGGGATCATGCTCCGCAGCATCCCCTACATCGCCGGGACCTTCGCGGACGTCCGGGATTCCGCCCGGGCCCGCGGCCTCGAACGCAATCCGCGTGCACTGGTCCTGCCGGTGTTTATCACCTCGGTGGCCTTTGCCCGCCAGACCGGTGAGGCGCTGGCTGCCCGCGGCCTAGGTGAAGCGGAGGACTGAACCTCCGCCTGCAGCGAAGCAGGGAATTACCCGTTGTTGAGGTGCTGGTACCGGAACAGGGCCGCCGTACCCATCCCGCCGGCACTGCTGATCATGGCCAGCGCCAGGGCGCCCGGAGCCTCCGCACGGCGCGCCTGGGCCAGCAGCCGGGTGACCAGGACGGCGCCGGAAGCACCGTAGGCATGGCCCAGAGCCAGCGCCCCGCCGTCGAGGTTTGCCCGTTCCCCGTCGATGCCCAGCTCGTCAAGGCAGGCAAGCGTCTGGGACGCGAACGCCTCATTGAACTCCACCAGGTCCAGCTGGTCCGCGGTCACACCTGCGCGGTCAAGAACGTCGCGCGCCGCGCTGGCGGCGCCCACCCCGAGGACCTCCGGGTGCACGCCGGCCGTCCCGGTGCCCAGCACCAGCAGCCCGTCGGCTGCCCCCAGTTCCTGCGCGCGCTGGACAGACGTAATAACGACGGCGGATGCAGCGTCCGCGTCGAAGCATGAGTTTCCGGCGGTGACAGTTCCCCCGTCGACGAAGACGGGCGGGAAACGCGCCATCACGGCGGCGGTCAGGCCGCGCCGGGGCCCGTCGTCCGCTGCAACGGTCCCGGTACCGGTGCCCAGCGGCACAATCTCGCCGTCGAAATACCCGGCCTGGGCCGCTGCAAGAGCCCTTCGATGGCTCGCCAGCGCGAAGGCGTCCTGGCGCTCCCGGCCCACGCCAAACTTCTGCGCAACTGTCTCCGCGGCCTCCCCCATGTCCGGATCACCGAAGCTGGCCGGCACAAACTGGGCGCGCCGGTAGAACTCCGGCCCGCCGTCGTCGTTCCGGTGGGCGCGCAGCGGCGCGGTACTCGTACTCTCCACTCCCCCGGCCAGATACAGGGGATTCCCGCCGGCTGCCACGAGCCGGGCCGCAAGGACCACCGCGTCCAGGCCTGAACCGCACTGGCGGTCCACCGTCATTCCGGGCACGCTGACCGGCAGGCCTGCCTCCAGCAGCGCCAGCCGGGCCACGTTGCCGCCGCCACCCACTGCGTTCCCCATCACCACGTCAGCGACAGCGCCCGGTTCAACCCCGGAGGAAGTCACCAGTTCCCGCAACACGGGAGCCAGAAGCTCGTGGGCGCGCAGCGTTCCGAGAGGGCCGTTGATCCGGCACACGGGGGTCCGCCGGGCCGCGATGATGACGGGCTGCCGGTCCGGGGGCAGGATCTCAGGCGCCAAGGTTCCGGACTCTGGGGTCGCGGGTATCAATCCATTCCAGCAGCAGGTTCCGGCTGACCTTGCCCCGGTCCGTGAGGGGCAGTTCGGTGAGGACGTAGTACTGCAGCGGGCGCTTGTCCCTGGCCAGGATGTCCTCAAGCCCCGCCCGCAGCTGCATTGCCGTGATCCCCCCGTGGGCAGGGACAACGCCGGCCACCACCCGCTGGCCGCGGAGGTCGTCCGGCATGCCCGCGGCGACGGCGGCCGCCACCCCGGGCACCGCCGCGAGGGCAAGCTCAACCTCGTGCGGATAGACGTTCTTGCCGGAGGTGAGGATCATGTCAGCGCGCCGCCCCAGGATGTGCAGCTCCCCCGCGTCGAGGTAACCCTGGTCCCCCACCGTGTACCAGCCGTTGAAGGACCGCAGGGCCTGGCCGTCGTCGCCCCACAGGTAGCCATTGCTGACCAGGGCGCTGCGTACGCAGATGTTGCCCGATTCCCCGTCCGGAAGGGGCGTCCCGGCGTCGTCGAGGATCCGCACGTCCACCCCGGGAAAGGGACGACCAATACCGGTCCCGCCCACAGCCGATGCCTGGCCGGCGGGCAGCCCGGCACCGGAGACGAAGCTCAGCTCCGAGGCGCCGTAATACTCGAAGATGGTGGCGTTGGGGGCCCAGCGGCGGGCGGCTTCGAGGGTCCGCGCATCCAGTTTGGAGCCGGCGCTGATGATGGTCCGCACGCCGGACGCGTCAACACAGCCGGTCAGGCCGCGCTCGCTGAGCATCCGCAACATGGTGGGTACCAGCACCAGCCGGGTGACGCGGTCGTGGGTGATCGCGGAGTGGACATCTCCTACGTCGAAATTTTCCAGGGTCTGGAATTCGGACCCGGCGTAAAGGCACTCGGCCAGCGCGTAAAGGTTCAGGCTGGCCGCCAGCGGGCCGGGGGCCAGGGTCACGTCATCCTGGCGCAGGCCGAAGAATTCGATCGACGCCTCGAAGGACTGCTGCCAGGAACGGCGGGACCGGGTGAAGGCCTTGGGCACCGACGTGGTGCCCGAGGTCAGGCCGATGAGGAACGTGCTCTCCGACGGCCCGTCGGCAAGGGCATCATCCGGGGCCACTGCGGCGGGAAGCGCCGACCCTTCCACGCGGCGGATGATGTTTTCCCGCAACTGGCTGGGCCAGGCCGGATCAAGGACTGCGCATTGGCGCCCTCCGGCAACCGCGGCAGCGAGCTTCACGGCGAAACCTGTGGAGTTGGCCTCGCAGAGGGGCGTAATCGACTTCGTGTCCGCAACCAGATCAGCAGCTGAATCGCGGAGCTCTGCCCAGGAAAGGCGGCGGCCAGCGACCACGACGGCGGTGTGGTGCGGCCGTTCGTCCGCCCAGCGCTGGATTCTGTTGAGGAAAGGCATCGGATCAACTTTACCGGCCGGGACGGATTGAGTTCCGGGCCCGAGGGTAATGTGACTTTATGAGTTTCAACGACAATGTGCAGTTGGATCCTTCACAGGTCCAGGACCGGCGCGGCATGGGCCGCGGCGCCAAGGTGGGGGGTGGCATCGGTGGCGGACTCCTGCTGCTGATCGCTGCGCTCTTCGGCGTAAATCCGCAGCTCCTCGAGGGCCTGGCAGGCGGTGCGGCCCCGGCTCCGCAGGCGCAGGGCACCGCGCCTGCGTGTGAGAGCGGCGCCGACGCGGATGCCCGCGTGGACTGCCGGATCACCGGCACCGTTAACAGCCTGAACGCCTTCTGGCCTGCCTACCTGGAGCAGTACAACGTCCAGTACCCGCGGCCGGAGACGGTGATCTTTGAGGAGGCCGTGAGCACGGGCTGCGGCACGGCATCCAGCGCTGTGGGCCCCTTCTACTGCCCCACGGACACCACCGCCTACTTCGATCCCGGGTTCTTCACGGAACTTGTCAACCGCTTCGGTTCTTCCGGCGGCCCGCTGGCCCAGGAGTACGTGGTGGCCCATGAGTTCGGCCACCACATCCAGAACGTCCTGGGATACCTGGACCGCGCCCAGCAGGATCCGCAAGGCCCTGAGTCCGGTGCCGTGCGCGTGGAACTGCAGGCAGACTGCTATGCGGGTCTCTGGGCTAAGCACGCGTCAACCCAGCCGGGTCCTGATGGCCAGCCGTTCCTGGAGGCCCTCACGCAGCAGGACCTGAACGACGCACTGTCCGCCGCTTCAGCGGTGGGCGATGACCGCATCCAGGAGGCAGCCACCGGGCGCGTCACTCCCGAGGCGTGGACCCACGGTTCCAGCGAGCAGCGCCAGCGGTGGTTCTACAAGGGCTACGAGACCGGCGACATCAACCAGTGCGACACGTTCTCCGCCCCCTCGCTGTAACCCCATCGAGCATGCTCCCCTCCGTTTAGCCCCATCGGTTGCTCCGCAGGTGTCGTTTAGAGCGGTGAAGACGACAGATACGGAGCAACGGATGGTGGGAAATGAGGGACGACGACGGCCGGTTACCTTCGCAGCGAAGGTAATCGGCCGTCGTCGTAAGCAGGGGGATGTCAGATGTTGAAGCCGAGGGCCCGCATCTGGTCCTTGCCGTCGTCGGTGATCCGCTCGGGACCCCATGGCGGCATCCACACCCAGTTCAGGCGCCAGTCGTCCACGACGCCGTCCAGCGCCTTGCCGACCTGCTCCTCGAGCACGTCGGTGAGCGGGCAGGCGGCGGTGGTCAGCGTCATGTCGATCAGCAGCGCACCGTCGTCGTCGGAGTACTTCAGGCCGTACAGCAGGCCGAGGTCCACCACGTTGACGCCGAGCTCAGGATCGATGACGTCCTTGAGGGCCTCTTCGACGTCCTCAAGGCTCGTGCGGGCTGCGTTGATTTCGGTCATGGCAGGTCCTGACTAGGCCTGTACCGCGACGGGTGCGGCAGCAGTGCCGGCGCCCTTGGCGTAGCGGTCGTAGCCTTCTTCTTCGAGGCGGTCGGCCAGTTCCGGGCCGCCCTCTTCGACAACCTGGCCGTCCACGAACACGTGGACGAAGTCAGGCTTGATGTAGCGCAGGATGCGGGTGTAGTGCGTGATGAGCAGCGTGCCCATCTTGCCCTCGGCGTGGGCGCGGTTGACGCCCTCGGAGACGACCTTCAGCGCGTCGACGTCCAGGCCGGAGTCGGTCTCGTCCAGGACCGCGAACTTGGGCTTGAAGAGCTCCAGCTGGAGGATCTCCACGCGCTTCTTCTCGCCGCCGGAGAAGCCTTCGTTGACGTTGCGCTGGGCGAAGTCGGCGTCGATGCGCAGCTGCTCCATGGCAGCCTTGACGTCCTTGGTCCAGGTGCGCAGCTTGGGTGCTTCGCCGTCGATGGCTGTCTTGGCCGTGCGCAGGAAGTTGGTCATGCTGACGCCGGGGACCTCTACGGGGTACTGCATGGCCAGGAAGACGCCGGCGCGGGCGCGCTCGTCCACGCTCATCTCCAGGACGTCTTCGCCGTCCAGGGTGATGGAGCCGCTGGTGACGTTGTACCGCGGGTGGCCGGCGATGGTGGAGGCCAGCGTGGACTTGCCGGAGCCGTTGGGGCCCATGATGGCGTGGGTTTCGCCGGTCCGGATGGTCAGGCTGACGCCCTTCAGGATTTCCTTGGTGCCCTGCTCCGTGTCAATGCTGACGTGCAGGTCCTTGATCTCAAGAGTAGACATGTGTCTTGTTCTCCTCTGCACCGTGCCTGGCGGCGGCGGTGCGGTCTCTGTCTGGAAGTTGGTTCGTAAATCTGTGGTGCTAGCTGAAGTTCGGAGCTTCGGCGCCGTTGAGGACATTGGTGAAGTCCACGTAGACCTCGTCCCCGCTGATCTCGACGGCGAACACCGGGACGGGATCGTAGGCGGGCAACTGCAGCGGCTCGCCGCTGCGCAGGTCGAACTGCGAGCCGTGGCCCCAGCATTCGATGGCGCAGCCCTCCACGTCACCCTCGGACAGGGAAATGTCCGCGTGTGAGCAGGTGTCGCCGATCGCATGGATCTCCCCCATGGAGTCCTTGACGATGGCCACAGGGTAGTCGTCGATCAGGATCCGCAGCGCCTGCTTCAGCTGGATGTCATCCACCTTGCAGACAAGCTCGCCCTTTGGCTGGTCAGTCATCTGTAAACCCGTGCTCCGTACCTTCTAGTTGTCCGTCAGTGCGAGTTCGTGCTCAACAGCTTCGGTCAGCCGCTCCTCGATGGAGGGGACCTTGATCTGCTGGATGATCTCGTTCAGGAAGCCACGCACCACCAGGCGGCGGGCCACGGACTCGGGGATGCCGCGCGCCATCAGGTAGAAGAGGTGCTCGTCGTCCATCCGGCCGGTTGCGCTGGCGTGGCCTGCACCCTCGATCAGCCCGGTCTCGATCTCGAGGTTGGGCACGGAGTCGGCGCGGGCGCCGTCGGTCAGCAGCAGGTTGCGGTTGGCCTCGTACGTGTCGGTGCCTTCGGCTTCCTTGCGGATGAGGACGTCGCCAACCCAGACGGCGTGGGCGTTGCGGCCCTGCAGCGCGCCCTTGTACAGGACGTTGGACTTGCAGTTGGGCACGGCGTGGTCCACGAACAGGCGCTGCTCAAGGTGCTGGCCGGCGTCGGCGAAGTACAGGCCGAACAGTTCAGCCTCGCCGCCGGGGGCGGTGAAACGGGCCGACGGCGTGACGCGGACAAGGTCGCCGCCGAGGCTTACCATGACGTGCTTGAGCTTGGCGTCGCGGCCGATCTTAGCCTGCTGGGAGGAGGCGTGGACGGCGTCGTCGTTCCATTCCTGGAGCGACACAACCGTGAGGCTGGCACCGTCTTCTACGATGATCTCAACGTTTTCCGAGACCACGGCCGAGCCGCGGTGGTTTAGGACCACAACAGCCTTGGAGAACTTCTTGGCGACGATCACCAGGTGCTGGGCGGCGGCCTCAAGGGACGTGCCTTCGATGTCGATGGTGATTTCGGTCAGCGCCTCGAACTCCGACGGAATGGTGATCACCGTGGCCTGGGCGAAGTTCTCCCAGGCGTTGGCGGACACGCGGTCCTCAGGAATGCCGGCGGTACCGATCCGCTGGTCGTCGCGACCGACGCCCTCTACGGTGACGTCTTCCGGGCCCTTGACGATCACGGTGGGCGCAGCGCCGGACAGGACCTCGGTGTGCAGGCCGCGCAGGCGCTTCAGCGGGGTGAAGCGCCAGTCTTCCTCCAGGCCGGTGAGCGGCTTGAAGTCGGCCAGCTTGTAGGACGTCAGGCGGCCGGCGCGTGAGCTGTCCGGAACGCCTTCGCCGCCGCCGTGCGAGTGGCTCTTGGCAGAGGCGCCGGCAAGCGGAGCCTTGGAGCCTGCCGCGTTGATGGGCGACAGGCTTTCGCCTTCTTCGGTGAAGCCGTCGATGAACGGCTGGGCTGAGGGCGCGCCGATGCGGGCCTTTTCAGTAGTGATTTCAGTCATCGTTATCCGACGGACCCTTCCATCTGCAGTTCAATCAGGCGGTTCAGCTCAAGTGCGTACTCCATGGGGAGCTCGCGGGCAATCGGCTCGATGAAGCCGCGGACGATCATCGCCATGGCTTCGTCTTCGCGCATGCCGCGGGACATCAGGTAGAAGAGCTGTTCTTCGCTGACCCGGGAAACAGTTGCTTCGTGGCCCATCACAACGTCGTCCTCGCGGATGTCGATGTAGGGGTAGGTGTCCGACCGGCTGATCGTGTCAACGAGCAGGGCGTCGCAGCGGACGGTGTTGGCAGAGTGCTTGGCGCCTTCGCGGACCTGGACCAGGCCGCGGTATGCCGCACGGCCGCCGCCGCGGGCCACCGACTTGGAGATGATGGAGCTCTTGGTGTTCGGCGCGATGTGGACCATCTTGGAGCCGGTGTCCTGGTGCTGGCCCTCACCGGCGAATGCGATGGAGAGGGTCTCACCCTTGGCGTGCTCGCCCACGAGGTAGACGGCCGGGTACTTCATGGTGACCTTGGAACCGATGTTGCCATCGACCCATTCCATGGTGGCGCCCTCTTCGCAGATGGCGCGCTTGGTCACCAGGTTGTACACGTTGTTCGACCAGTTCTGGATGGTGGTGTACCGGACGCGGGCGCCCTTCTTCACGATGATTTCCACCACGGCGGAGTGCAGCGAGTCCGAGGTGTAGATCGGCGCGGTGCAGCCCTCGATGTAGTGGACGTAGGAGTCCTCATCGGCTATGATCAGGGTCCGCTCGAACTGGCCCATGTTTTCCGTGTTGATGCGGAAGTATGCCTGCAGCGGAATGTCCACGTGGACGCCCTTGGGGACGTACACGAAGGAACCGCCGGACCAGACGGCCGTGTTCAGGGAAGCGAACTTGTTGTCGCCCACCGGGATGACGGTGCCGAAGTACTCCTGGAAGATCTCCGGGTGCTCCCGCAGCGCGGTATCGGTGTCCAGGAAGATGACGCCCTGGGCCTCGAGGTCCTCGCGGATCTGGTGGTAGACAACCTCGGACTCGTACTGTGCGGCCACGCCGGAGACCAGGCGGCTGCGCTCAGCTTCCGGGATGCCCAGCTTCTCGTACGTGTTCCGGATGTCCTCGGGCAGGTCTTCCCAGGTGGCAGCCTGCTTCTCCGTGGACCGGACGAAGTACTTGATGTTGTCGAAGTCGATGCCGGAGAGGTCTGCACCCCAGGTGGGCATGGGCTTGCGGTCGAAGTACTTCAGGCCCTTGAGGCGAAGGTCGAGCATCCACTCGGGTTCGCTCTTTTTGTCCGAGATATCACGGACCACTTCGTCATTGATGCCGCGGCGGGCGTTGGCACCGACGTCGTTCTTGTCAGCCCAGCCGTACTCGTAGTTACCGATGCCGTGGAGCTCGGGATTCTTCTCCAGAATCTCTGAGATCACAGTGTTTTCGGCTACCGCTTTCTCTGATAGTTGGTCCGTCATCACGGCCTTTCTTGCTGATGGTTGGTTACTTCATTCAGGCTGGCGGGGGCTACCGAAGGCCTTGTGGGCCCCTGGGCAGACAGCCTGCCTGTAGGAATATGGGTGGTGCAGACATGCCCGCCGCGGGCAAGCGTGGAGAGCCGGCGGACGTCCACGCCAACGAGTCTCGAGAAGACCTCGGTCTCCACGTCGCAGAACACGGGGAACCGGGCGGCGAGCTGTTGGATGGGGCAGTGACCCTGGCAGAGCTGGACGCTGGACAAAGCGGCCGGAAGCGGGGCCTTGGCCTCGATGGACGCCGCGGACGAAACAAAGTTATCGCGGGTCAGCGCGTCGGACAACGCTTTGGCCCGGTCGCTGATGTCCGGACCGGCCTTTTCGATTTCCGGCGCGTACCGCCGTTCCATGTCAGCAAAACGCTCGACGGCGAATGCCCGGACGGCGTCGGGTCCGGCAACTTTCTGCAGCTGCTGGAGTGCAAGGGCGGCGATGTCCAGATAGTCGTTGCCGAGGCTCGACTGGCCCTCGGAACTGAGGACATAGCGGCGGGCAGGGCGGCCAGCCCCGGCGCCGGAACGCGCAACACGCTTGACTTCGATGACGCCCGCGCGGGATAAATGGTCCAGGTGCCTGCGCACGGCAGCCGGCGTGAATCCGAGCAGGTCGCCGAGTTCGGCGGCACTGACAGGCCCGTGCTCCAGGACCGCCGCAAGGACGCGGTCCCGGGTGCGCTCATCCGCATCGGCCACCGGACCGGAGGCCGCGGGGCCCCGGTCTGCGGGAGCCTGGGAGGCTCCGTGCCCGGCAAAAGGCACAGCAGTAGCATTGCTCATGGAATACACAACACAATCATGTCGTAATTTACTCCCCCACTCCAGTAAGGACAGGCTGACCTCAGCAGGCTGCGCGGCGGACGGCGGAAAATACTACATCCCGTAGAATACTGGGGTGCGTTCCCCCCAATCCCCCGTTCTGTCCATCAGCGGGCTCATTAAGGATGTCGGCCCGCTTACCAGCCTTGACGGCAAAATGCTTCGGGTGGTCAGCGGCATTTCACTCGTTGCCGAACGCGGACAGGTAACGGCCCTGCTGGGGGCCAACGGGGCAGGCAAAACCACCACCCTCGAGTGTGCGCAGGGCCTGCAAAAAAGGACCGGCGGCAGCATCTCGCTGCTGGGACACGATCCCGCCGCGGCAGGGGCGGAGCTGCGCTCCCGCGTAGGTGTGATGCTCCAGGACGGCGGGCTGCCGCCGTCGGCCCGTCCCATTCCGCTGCTGCGGCACATTGCCGGACTGTATGCCCGGCCCTGGCCGGTGGATGAGCTGATCGAGCGGCTGGGGATCGATACCTTCGGCAGGACCACCGTCCGCCGGCTCTCCGGCGGGCAGAAGCAGCGCCTGGCCCTCGCCGCCGCGCTGATCGGCAGGCCCGAAGTTCTGTTCCTGGATGAACCCAGCGCGGGCCTGGACCCCCAGTCGCGGCAGCTGGTGTTCGACCTGATTTCCGAGCTGCGCGACGCGGGGATGGGCATCATCCTCACCACGCACCTGATGGACGACGCCCAGCGCCTGGCTGACTATGTCTACATCATCGACGGCGGCCGCAACGTTGCCGAGGGAACCGTCCGGGAGCTGCTGCAGCGCGACCCGTCCGTCGAGGCAGGTGCGGAGCATGTCCGGACACTGGTGTTCGAGGCTCCGCCGGGGCTGGATCCTGCTGCCGTACTTCCGGCGCATATCGATGTCACCGAAGCCCGGGCCGGCAGCTACTGCATCACGGGCAGTTTGACGCCCGCACACCTCGCCGCGTTGGCAGCCTGGTGGGAGACCCACAACATCATGCCCGCCTCGATGAGCCTGCAGGCGCGTAGCCTTGAAGACGTCTTTCTGGATATCTCGGGAAAGGACATCCGATGAAGCCGACCCAATCCGGTGCCGCCACCGGCGGCACCGCGGAGGCATCGGACCGGCAAGAGGCCGCAACCCTGCTCCGCCGCGTGCTGCTTCAGGGCAAATACGAAGCCTTGACCATGCTGCGCAACGGCGAGCAGCTGATCCTGGCTGTGGTGCTGCCGCTTCTGGCGCTCGTTGGACTGACCGTGACGCCGTTCCTCGACGGGATGGGCGCGAGCCGCATCGACGTGGCCGTACCGGGCATCCTGGCGTTGTGCGCAATGTCCACGGCATTCACCGGCCAGGGCATCGCCACCGGCTTCGACCGCCGCTACGGGGTGCTCCGGTTCCTGTCCACCACTCCCCTGGGCCGCGGCGGGCTGATCGCCGGCAAGGCTCTCTCGGTTCTGGCCGTGTTGTGCCTGCAGGTGGCAGTGGTCAGTGCCGTCGCCTTTGCCCTGGGCTGGCAGCCGCCGGCAGCCGGTTGGGTTCCCGGGCTGGCACTCCTTGCACTGGGCGCTGCCGCGTTCACGGCCCTCGGCCTGCTGGTGGCGGGGACGGTCCGGCCGGAAGCCACCCTGGCCATCACCAACCTGCTGTGGATCCTCCTGGGCGCATTGGGGGGAATCGTGATCCCCGCAGAAAGGCTCCCGGCCGCAGCCCAGGGCCTGGTGGGGTTCCTGCCTTCAGGGGCACTGGGCGAAGCCATGCGCGACGCATTCCTCGCCGGCGCCGTGAACGGCGGCGCCGCCCTCATACTACTGCTCTGGACCCTGGTTGCCGGGGCAGCTGCCATCCGTTGGTTCAAGTGGAATTGAGTACATCGTGAGCACGGCTTCACGCCTTCCCGAAATGGCCGGCCGCCTGGTATCCCGGCTGCCCCGCACCGTGGACGCCCGCGTCCGCCGCCTCGCTGTTGCGTCCCTGATCGGGCAGACGCTGCTTGTGGTGACGGGCGGGGCCGTACGGCTGACTGCGTCCGGGCTCGGCTGCCCCACCTGGCCACGATGCACGGACACGTCCCTGGTCAACACGCCGGAGATGGGCATCCACGGGTTCATCGAATTCGGGAACAGGCTCCTTACCTTTGCCCTGGCCGCCGTCGCAGCCCTGATGCTCGTGTACCTGTGGAATCTCCGGAAGGAGCGCAGGGACCTGTTCCTCCTGGCCCTTGGCCTGCTGGCCAGCATCCCGGCCCAGGCCGTGATCGGCGGCATTACAGTGCTGACCAACCTCAACCCCTGGGTGGTGGGGCTGCACTTCCTGGTGTCCATGGCACTGGTGGTGTTCGCCACCCTGCTGGTGAACCGTGCCTTCGGCAGGGCCGGCCGGTTCATGGCGGCCCGGCACCGCGCCCTGCCGGGGATCATGCGGCCGGTGACCGCCGCCGTCGCGCTTTTTTCCGCCCTCGCCGTGATGCTGGGCGTGGTGGTGACCGGGGCCGGGCCGCACGCCGGGGACGCCGACGCTCCCCGCAATGGGCTGGACTGGGACCTGTTCTCCCACATCCACGCCGTGCCGGCCTACCTGATCACGGCCGGGACCGCCGTCGCGCTGGCACTCGTGGTCATGCGCCGGATTAACGGGCCCTTCCGCACCGCTGTCCTTGGGCTCCTGGGAGTTACCGTGCTGCAGGCCGTCATCGGCTTCACCCAGTACTACAACGGCATTCCGGCCCTGCTGGTGGCCGCGCACATGCTCGGGGCCGCGCTGCTGATGGCCGCGGCAACCAACGCTTGGGACATCGCCCGGTCCAGCCCCATGGAGTAGTCCGCCCTGCACGGCAAGGGCCCCGGTTCCATGGAACCGGTGCCCTTGCCGTATCGGCTGGGCGCCTTGCCGCTTAGCCCGTAGGCGCCTTCGCCGAACCCGCTGCCCCGGCCTTGGCCGCGGCCTGCGCCGGATCCAGGAACTCGATGCCGGACGTCGTCACAAGAAGTACCCGCGCCGTCGCGATGTCGTAGAAGAGGCCGGTGGTTTCGACGGCTCCCCTGGCCAGCGCCGGACCAACCACCGGGTGCGTTTCCAGCTTGCTGAGCTGCACGGCAACATTGACCATGCCCAGCTGGTCCACCGGGCTGTACCCGGCATCCGCCGCAGCGACAGCAACCGGATGGTCCGCCAGCAGTTCCAGGTAGCTCGGCCGGGCGTGGTTGAGCCAGGCATAGAATCCCGCGCCCAGGGCCTTGTTCCCGTTGCCGGCGGCGTCCTCGATCAGGGCCTTCATGGCTCCGCAATTCGAATGTCCGCAGATGACGATGGAGTCCACCGCCAGGCCTTTCACGGCAAACGAGAGCGCAGAGTCGATGGACGCATCCTGGCCGTCATGGCACACCACGTTGCCGATGTTCCGCAGGGTGAGCAGGTCACCGGGCCCGCTGCTGGTCAGCAGGTTCGGGTTCACCCGGGAGTCAACGCAGGCCACGAACAGCGTGTCCGGGTTCTGGCCTTCCGCCAGATCCTGCACCAGCGGACGCACCTTGTCCGCGAAGCGCCGGTGGTATTTGTTGATCCCGCCAAGGATGGAGCGCCGGGGCTGCGGGTCCTCCCCCGTTTCTCCTGCGGACTGCCACGATGTGCGGGGCGGCAGCGGCAGCTCATGGGCTTCCTGGCGTTTGGGCACCTGGTGGGCCGCATCCTGGAAGAGCGTGTTTCCGTGTTCCTCCAGCGCGACGGTCCCGCCGGTGGCCTGGTACTGCTTCCGCCAGGCGACAACGGCCTCACGGAAGGCATGGTCCAGGTAGTCGGCGTTCAGCTCCACCACAACGTCCTTGCCGTCCGGGACGGAGTGCAGCACGCGGTTCAGCCTCGGCAGGGCGAAGAAACTGCACGATCCGGTGATGGTGACCCGCCACAGGTCCGAAGGTGGGACGGGCGGGTGTGCCTGAACCGAGGCCCGCAGCACTCGCCACAGCACGCTGACCGCGGCCAGTGCCAGGCCGATGAGGACGCCCTCGAGCAGGTTGAGGAAGACGACGCAGAGCAGCGTCACGGTGTAGATCAGGAGGTCCCCGGTGCGGCGGCTGGTCCTGATGTCGGCCACCTTGATCAGGCGGGCACCGATCACCACGAGCAGCCCTGCCAGGACGGCGAGCGGGATCAACTGAATGAGTCCGGCGAAGAGGGCGGAGAAGGCCAGGACCCAGACGCCGTGCAGGACGGCGGAGGCGCGGGTGGCAGCGCCCGCCTCCACGTTGGTGGCGCTGCGCACGATGACGCCCGTGACGGGCAGTCCGCCGAGGGAGCCGGACACGATGTTGGCGGCTCCCTGGCCCATCAGTTCCCGGTTCAGGTTGGTCCGTGCGCCGTTGTGCATCTTGTCGACGGCGACGGCTGACAGCAGCGATTCGATGCTGGCGATCAGGGCCATGGAAAGAACGGCGAAGGCTATTGCACGCCAGTTGCCTTCCGGTAGCTGGGGCAGCGCCACGGTGTCGAGGATTGATCCGTTGAAGGAGATGCGTTCCACGGCGGGCGCGAACGCCACGGACAGGGCTGTCCCGGCCACGACGGCGGCCAGGGGTCCCGGGACCCGGCGCACGGCAGCCGGAAGGTGCTTCCAGCCCAGCAGGATCGCCACCACGGCGAGCCCGAGCAGTGCTGCGTGCAGTTCCAGGTTGATGATGGCGGCGGGGAGGCCCGTGAGGTTCTCCAGCGCGGAGCCTGCCGGCTGGGAGCCGAGCAGGACGTGGATCTGCTGCAGCATGATGGTGATGCCGATGCCGGCCAGCATCGCCTTCACCACCACGGGTGAGACGGCCAGGGCGGCCCTGCCCACCCGGCTGATGCCGAGCAGGAGCTGTACGACGCCGGCAGCTGCGGTGATCGCGCAGGTCACCTGCCAGCCGAATTCCTGCACCAGCCCGGCCACGATGACGGTCAATCCGGCAGCGGGTCCGCTCACTTGGAGGGGGGATCCGCCCAGGCTGCCTGCGACGATGCCGCCGACGGCGGCGGCGATCAGTCCGGCCATGATCGGGGCGCCGGATGCCGCTGCGATGCCGAGGGAAAGCGGCAGCGCGACGAGGAACACAACGAGCGATGCCGGGACGTCAGCGGCCAGGTGCGTGAGGAACCGGGGACGCCGGGACCTGGGGAGCTCCCCTGGGTCCTGTGGTTTCTCTTGCGGCGGGGGGTCGTTCCTTGAAGCGGTTCCGGTGGTGGGATCGTGTGCCTGTGCCATGGGTTTCCTTTTGCTCGCGGGCAGGATCCACCCCAGAGTAAGCAGAGGGTCACGGCAGGTGACACGAAACGTGATCAATATGACAAATTAGTCATGCGCTTGATGGGCGGGGGTTATCGCGGGGGCATCCCGCTCTCACTCGCCTTCGACAGCGTGAATATTCCATAGCGCATCGCACCGGTGCGATAGGCCAGGATCAGGCGCGGGATGCTTAGGACGAAGATGCGGTTGCGTGCGCGCAGGGCGAGGTGCCGGGTCTCGGAATCGACGAGCAAGGCCTTCAGAAGCCGGAGGGCGCAGATCGTCCAAGTGCGCGCGACGCGGCGGCTGACATCCTCATAGCCGGCGATCGTAAACCCCGCCGCCGTTGCCATTGCCTCATACTCCTCGCGCGTGCCCATTGAGGGCAGGCGCCCTTCGCGGCAGATCGGTTCGAGCAGGTGGCGAACCTTCCAGCCGCTGGCATCAGTCTCGGCGAGCCACGCACAGATCACGAAGCGGCCGCCGGGCGACAGCACGCGATGCGCCTCGGCGAAAAACCGGGGCTTGTCCACCATGTGCTCGCTGGACTCGATCGCCCACGCGGCATTGGCCGAGGCATCGTTCAGCCCGTTGGCGAGCCAGTCGCGGAGTTGGATGTCCACGTCAGGTACGGGATGCGCGGCGCCGTAGTGGGCCTGCTCAGCAGAAAGCGTGAAGCCGGTAACGCGAACGCTGCGTGAACTTGCGAGCTGCCTTGCGGTAGAGCCATAGCCGCAGCCGATGTCGACGCAGGCCTCGCCGGGCACAAGGCGCAGCCGGTCGGCGACCGTGTCAACCAGGGCCTCGACGGCCTCGGCGGGCGTCTCGTGACCTGTCACCCATAGACCGTGATGGACATGCTCACCCCACACCCGGCGATATATCGGATCGAGTTCGTCGTAGTGATCCGCGACCGCCACAGCGGTTTGGGAAATATTGGGGACGATCACGCCGTCACATTACAACGCGGGCCCATGCCTACGTAAGGTCTCGGCTCACGGCTGCTCGGTCCTTCTTCTGGCCGGAAGCCCGCTCTGATCCAAGGCCGGGCAGTCAGCGCCTGGTCTCGTACCTGGTCAGGACCACACCATCGGGAAACGTCCGGGTCTCCACCAGGCTCAGGTTTACCCAGTTGTCCAGGGCGGTGAAGAACGGTGTGCCGCCGCCCACCAGAACCGGGTGGGTGACGATCAAATATTGGTCGATCAGCCCGGCCCGCATGGCCGCTGCGGCGAGTGTGGCACCGGCGATGTCCATTGTGCCGCCGTCATCGGCCTTGAGCCGTGTAATCTCGGTGACCGCGTCACTGGTGACCAGCCGGGTGTTCCAGTCGACCGTGCGGGTCGTCGAGGAGAACACTATTTTCGGCATGTCCCGCCAGCGGCGGGCATACTCGATGTGCGCCGGTGTGGCGCCGGGTTGCTGGTCCGCGGTCGGCCAGTGGGAACTCATCGTCTCCCATAGTTTACGCCCGTACAGCGCCAGGCCCGTCGCCCCCACCCGGTCGGACCACCATTGGAACAGCTCATCGCTCGGCACGCTCCAACCGAGGTCGTCGCCGGGCGCGGCGATGTAGCCGTCCACGCTCACGTTCATGCCATAGGTCAGGTTACGCATGGCGTCAGTCTCCCGTGAGGCGGTCTTCGTTGTACAGACCAGACTCAAGGACCACCATGCCCAATTACCTCAGCCCCAATGATCTCCTTGATGCCCTCAGCATCCGGGACCTCTCAGATCCCCGCAGCGGTCCCCATGCCCTGCAGCAGATGGGCAGTGCCGGAACGGATCGTTCGCCACAGCCCCCTGGTCAGCGTGGTCGACAACTACGACCACCTCGGCTTCAAGGCATCAGACGTGACTCGGGATCAAAGGTACTCCCACTACATCAGTCCGACGGTCATGCTGCGCAGTCACACCTCCGCCTCCATCCCGTCGTTGCTCCGAGCCCTGGACCCCGCGGAATCGATGGACGAACTCTGGGTAATCCCGGGCCTGGTCTATCGGCGCGATTCCATCGACCGCACCCTTGTGGGAACGCCGCACCAGGTAGACCTGTGGCGCGTCAGTTCGCGGGCAAACCTGGGCGCCGTTGACCTTCAAGAGATGATCGCGTCCCTGGTTCAAGCGGTTCTTCCCGGTGCCCAGTGGCGCGCAGTCCCTGCCGTCCACCCCTATACGGAGCAGGGCTTACAGGTCGATGTTCTCATGGACGGGGAATGGCTCGAACTCGCGGTATGCGGTCTTATGGCCGGGCACTTGTTCTCACAAGCTGGTCTGGATCCCACCAAGTGGTCCGGGCTCGCCCTTGGCATGGGCTTGGACCGCGCCCTGATGCTGCGTAAGGGAATCCCCGACATCAGGCTTCTCCGGTCTACGGATAAGCGCGTTAAACACCAAATGTTGGACCTGGCGCCATGGCAGCCGGTCTCCCAAATGCCACCCATCCGGCGGGACATCTCAATCGTCGTTCCCGCTGACATGGACGTGGAAGTTTTAGGGGACCGGGTCCGAACAGCATTGAACGGACAGGCTGACGATCTAGAAAGCGTGGAACTGCTGGCCCTCACTCCCCAGGCGGAACTTCCGGTGCCAGCCCAGGAGCGGCTCAAAATCTGTGAAGGACAGGCCAACGCGCTGATACGGCTCGTGCTGCGCCCTCTTACCAGGACGATGACAGATCCACAGGCCAACCAGATCCGCGACGATGTCTACCTTGCCCTGCACGAAGGGCCGATAAAGGAGCTCATCGACGGGTTAAGCTGCTACATCGGGGTGCCGGCAGCAGATGCTTGGGCTGCCGGCACCCACCACCTCCCAGGCTGCCGAACACATTCCACTGGACAACGCGTTGGCAGAGGGACACTCTTGGAGTAACCGCACCGACTGCGCATTGCGCTGACTTCGGGCGGTCGCCTGCCGCCGGTGTCGGGCACCGCTGAGATGTCGACTCCGTCGGGTTCGCTTGAACATGGCTCCGATGATTGAAGGACCGACGACATGACGAACAGCAACGCTTACGGTCATCACGGGCGACCATCGCGGACTTCGAGGAATGGTCCGCGCCGACGGTGGGTACTCTGCTTGATCCCGGCACTGACCGCCGCACTCGTTCTAACGGGAGTGTCGAGCGCCGGCGCCTCGAACGCTCGGAACGCGGCGCCGCCGAACACGGACGTCCTCATCGAGTGGAGCAGCATCGCGCAAGACCACGTCATCCCATTGCGTCCCACGGCTCACGGCCAGCTCCGCGGCATGGCGATGGTTCAGGGCGCGGTGTACGACGCCGTGAACGCCATTGACCGCGGGTACCAGCCGTATCTGCTCGACGGCGGCTCGATCGGCGTCGGGCCGGAGGCATCGTTTGATGCGGCGATCTCGACAGCCGCACACCACGTGCTCGTCACTCTTGTCCCGTCGGACAAAGTAGCTGGCCTCGATGCTGCGTACGCAGCAACGCTCGCGGGCGTCGCCGACGGCCCGAACAAGGACGAAGGCGTCGCCGCCGGTGAGGCCGCCGCGGCAGCGATGATCCTCGCCCGCACCGATGACGGGTTCATGGTCCCGTTCGAGTTCAACATCGGACCCGAACCCGGCGACTGGCGGCCCGTCACACCCGATGCCCGCGATCCGGACGCCTGGGTGGCCAATCTCAAACCGTTCATGATCGAGAATCCCGACGCGTTCCGCTCGGAGGGTCCCAACCCGCTGAGGAGTGCCGAGTACACAGCGGACTTCAACGAGGTCAAGGAGATCGGTGCGCTCGCGAGTAGCACTCGAACCGACGACCAGACCACTGCGGCCATCTTCTGGCAAGCCGCGCCGGTAGCACTCTGGAACGGCGTGTTCCGCAGTCTCGCCGTAAAGCACGGACTTGACCTGCCCGACGCGGCTCGACTCTTCGCAATGACCAACCTCGCCGCCGCTGATGGCGCGGTGGCTTGCTGGAACGACAGGTACTACTGGAACTTCTGGCGTCCGATGGCGGCGATTCGCGAAGCCGACACCGACGGCAATCCGGAGACGGCAGCCGATCCGACATGGAAACCGCTCTTCGATGCATCGACAGTGACCGTCCCGCCGCTCGGCACACCGCCGTTCCCGGAGCACCCGTCTGGTCACGGCTGCGTCAGCGGCGCGACTCTCTCCGCGGCGCAGGAGTTCTTCGGCACGGACGAGGTCGCCTTCGACGTGAACTCCGGTCGCTTCCCGGGCGAGCCACGGCACTTCGACGGGTTCTCCGCGGCGATACAGGAGGTCATTGATTCTCGCGTCTGGGGCGGCATCCACTTCCGCACCGCCGCTGTACAGGGCGCCGAGCTCGGCAACGAGGTTGCGTCGTGGCTCAGCGATCACTACTTCCAGCCCGCGACATGTCGGTAGCGTCCTGCAACGAGGCCCAATGGTGGAACCCTGCGCCGGAGGGAAGCTCGATGGGTTGGAAGGAGAGCAGCGCAGTGACATGAGAAATGGCGGGCAGTTTCTCCCGAGGAAACAAGGCCCGCCATCCCTTAGAGGACCATCCTAAGTTTCTCGGCTTCCCAGCGAAGACGGTGGGCTGCTCGTCACATCGACCTCGGGTCTGACGGGCCAGCGGCCTTTCACCTTGCGGAAATCAATCGCCCCCGGCAATGGAGTCATGTCGTAAGCACTCATGTTCAGGCTGAGCTTGACACCATGAACGGATTTCACTGTCAGGAACTGCTGACCTCTCAACGTCCCTACGCTGTAGTGCACGATGTCGTCATAGGCAATCAAGTGTTCCTTGCCGAGCACGCTGCGAAAGGCAACTTCATAGGCGCGCGGAGCGACGTAAAAGTTGCGGTACATCGTGATGAATGCCATCCCGCCCAAGAGAATCGCCACCGAAGCAATACGGGCACCTAGAGGTGCCCGGGCTGTAGTAAAGGCGAACAGGCCCATGAGGAATCCCACGGACACGCAGAGCCAGCCAAAGATCAACAGCACCTTTGGCATACGGACCTGCTCCGGATACTCCTTGGACCGGTTGGGGTGCTTGCGTGCCCACCAGGCAATGGCGGCAATGGACAAAGTCGTGAATACGGTGATGGAGATGTTTATGATCTGCGCTGTCGACATTCTTTGGCTACATCCCTTGGGCGAGGAATGCCAACGTGGCTGTGAGTATGAGCAAAGAGGCGCGGATGGTACGACGAAGCAAATTTCCCCCAGAATCTGATCGGCTGTCCGGCAAAGTCTAAACCTAAATTCGTCCTCGGATTTGCAGCAGATTCCAGGCGCAGGATACAGGGCGACGGCCGCAACGCCACGCGAGAGACGCCCCTGCTCCCGGTGGCCGGCTCTGAAGAGGACTGCCCGCACGTCGCCCGATAGCTGGTCGATGGAAGGGGTGCAGTGCCTCGGGTTCTCGCCTACGTGCGGCCCTGGCCACCGAAAGCTCGTATGACCTGTCCGATTAGCCTCCCGGTGAGGGTCTTTCAACTGGCACCTAGGCGTCTCGTAACTCCAGCGTTTCGAGACACTGAGGCTATAAGACGCCCCCGTGAGTTCAGAGGAGGAGGAGGCGGAGCCCGGGGGGCGGGATCGCCTATTGGATTAGCTGGTCACTTGTAGGACCTGAACGCGATCGAGTCGAAGACGGCGCGTGCCTCTCTCATCAGCACCGGATTGATCAATTCGTCGATATAGCCCACCGAGACCACAGCTCGCTGGCCCTCCAAGTCGACCACCCGGTAGGTTTCGTGTTCATTCTGAGTTAAGTACCAGCGTGAGCAGGTGACGTTAGATTCTGAGTGGATACATAACCTGCGGGCGCCGCAGGTTATGAAGTCCACGTCGCCCTCCACGGAATGGTCGAACTCGACGCCGGAGTAATCGCCCACCATGACCTCGACGGGAGGGGTGCTTACCGTCCATGACTGCGCCGCCATCGCTTTGACAAAGGCCTCGGCCGACGGACCGACATCGGCAAGGGCGCCCGGCCAGGTGCATGCGTCCATCGACACATAGTCCGCGGGCGAAAGAGTCAGGTAGACGGCCCATTCAGCCGGGTGATCCCGGTCGTCCTTGCCCAGGCTTTGGCCGTCGAGAGTAAACCAGCCGTCTGGGACGGTGATCTCGAAAGGCTCCTTGTAGCCGGCGACGGGGACTAGGTATGTGCCGGCGTCGATGTCGCCACTCTCCGGCAGCGGTGGGACCGTGCGAGTGTCGCGACTCTCCGGCAGCGGTGAGACCGTGCGAGCCTCCGTAACCGGAGAACTGGCAGACGGGAGGGAGGCGTCGTTAAATTCATACTCGCACCCGCCGAGACATCCAATCAGGGCGACAGTCACCAGAGTCAAGAGATGGCGCGACCGCTGAGCGGCCTTTTCGAGGGGTGTCACCGAACTCATTGATCCACCAGGCCGCTACAAGGTGCTGTGAGGCCCCGCAGCCGGGTGGCCCCGCGGGGCCCGAAATTTGATGCCGTCGCCTCAAGTCTCCTCCGGCAGAAAATCCGTGACAATGAAGAGTTGGATGGAGATCAGTTTCGACTCATACAATTTCCCGCAATGACAGGAGCGCCCTGAAGCAGCGGCGAGGAAACGCCAAATTTGCGGCAGCTTTCACCGCCCGGGTCTAACTAGCCAATGAGATCTGGTGATTTACGGCCACGCCTACGGCGTTCCGTGCCGTGCCGTGCACCTGTTCAGCGTCCCGCCAGCGTGAGGAGATCATCCTCGATCAGATACCCCAGCCTGTCCTGTACATCCAACAGCAGGCGGTAAAGCTCATCAGCGGTAGCGGTATCGATATTCACTGGTCATCTCCTACTTTCAGGTAACGGTACAGGGTGGCGCCTGACGGGCCGACCAACTTATGGATCTCGGCGAGGTGCCCATCGCTCCTCAGACGGAGCGCCGCTGGAGCTCGCGATACACCGTGGTCCGGGACACCCCGAACAGCTCCGCTAATTCAGCCTGGGTGTGTTCCCCGGCGTCGTGCAGCGTCAGAAGGTGCTTTCGCTGCGTCTTGGATAATTTTGGTTGCTTGCCTTTCAGCCGTCCCTTCGCCTTGGCGACCGCCATTCCCTCACGGGTGCGCATCCGGATCAGGTTCGCCTCAAACTCGGCCACCATGCCCAAGACGTTGAACAGCAGCCGGCCGACCGGGTCAGTTGGATCGTGGGTGCTTCCGCCGAGACTGAGCACTACCCCTTTGGCAGTCAGTTCGTCGGCTATACCCCTGGCATCGGAAAGGGAACGTGCCAAACGGTCGAGTTTGGTGACCACGAGCGTATCGCCGGCTCGGCACGCTGCCATCGCTTCACGGAGACCAGGGCGCACCCGGTTCGCTCCCGTGAGCCCATGGTCGACGAAGATCTGCTTCTCTGCAACACCCAGGGCTAGGAGAGCGTTTCGTTGGGCGGTCAGGTCCTGATCGCTCGTCGAGACGCGGGCATAGCCGATCTTCATTCCACTCATCAGGAACATGGTTGCAGTAATGCCCCCGTCACCACGCATTTGATCGTGCGGGTCTTACGTACATGGCTTCGACCAGGAACGGGGCGGAATATGGCGGCGGGGCTCCGCAGCACGGTGACCGACCGGCTTACGGGTACCGCTTCGAGGGTTTGATCGCCTGGTGATTGAATAACTGAATGGTCGCTTCGTCATTCGTAGATCCGCTGTTGCTGGACACGATACCTGAATCGGGGCGGGCAGATGCGAAAGTTGCGATGGGCGCACTCGGCCCGCCACGGTTTTCGACGCGCGCTGTATTGATCCAGGACACTAACAAACACGTTGGTTTTTACCCAAGCATCCACGTTCAGGGGGAAGTAATACGAGTTCCTTACCGGGTCAACTATGACTGGCCTAGTAGGGAGCGGAAAAGCCCCTTCACCACAATGCAGCTGCTCATCATCGCCTGCTGGATGTCTCGGCACCACAATGGGAAACTGCGGCAAAAGGGACTGCGCCATATTTTGCGGTCGGATCTAGATGTGCCTTGGACAATCCCGTTCGTTATCCAGCTCTGCGGAGAGTACGTCATCGAGATCGGTTCCGATGTCCTGACTTTCGTAACGAATTCCCTGCCCACGCGGCCCAACCTGCGGAGGGATTATGCACAGTTCGTCCATGACAATCCGGAGTTCATGAGCATTACCCGCCAGAGAGCCGAGAGCTACTGGCTGGCATATCACCGCCACCAGCTCCCCAAAAAACAGTATCCGCAGTTCCAGGCGGTAGAAGCTGTGACTGCACTGGCAGCTGAACCGTTGCTCGTCTGATAGTAGAAAGTCGAGGAGCGGTAGGCCGCCCGGAGTGGGATCTTTAGCGGGCGCTGTGCACTCGGCTAACTAATCCCTTTGGTTGACGTTTAATTCGTCCAGTTCGCGGATTGTGACTCGGGCAGGTTCTGGACCCAACACCTGTTGCGCCCGACCGTAGCTACGCCAGCAGGAAACGCTGAGGATGCTGAAAGCGATAGCACCGACACCGCCCAGGGCAATAGACATATCGAGCAGGGAGTGCGCTTCGTCGTAGCCTGGATCGTCGAACCCGACTTCGCCAAGGGCGGCCCATGCTTCGTAGGCCTGCACCCCGGAAGCAACCTTGGTCACCGTCAGGACCAATATCCACAGGAGTGCTGCCCCGCCCGCGAGGTAGGTGACTTTAATGATTCGCCTCTGCCGGTTCCAGGCCTTAAAGGTCTTCGGACGCAGCTCCGCCGGCATTGGACCCAGGGCTGCCGTGGAGCGTTTCCACCAGCGGTGCAGCAGGACCGAGGAGAGGGCCAGTGTCGCGGTCAGCACTCCAAAGGCTGCGACAAGCAGGTCTTTCGAGCTCTGCAGATATTCGTAGGCAGGATTGCCGAATGCGACGTCCCCTCGCAAAAGTGGCCCGGCAACGTTCAAGAGCCAGAAGCTGAGTAGGACGAGACCCACCATCAAAGGCAGCTGGAAGACGAAAACTGCGACGCAGTAGATCAGCGTCATGCGCCGACAGCGCCGCGACCACGTCGTTGTGGTTTCAGATGTCTCGGCGTGCTGAAGATCTGTCATTGAGGTCCCCCACCTGAATGGCTACGTGGCTCCAGCTTAGCCGGGGAAGGACACGGCGACGCCGCCGGGGCGCTGTACAGGCGCGTTCCGGCAAGAGACCTTGACCGATCGAAATGCAGGCAAGCCGTTGCGAAGAATTTTTTCGAAACAGCTGAACCTCCGGGTCTCATAACGTCGGTGCCTCGAATCCCTAGGGTTATGCGGCGGAGGCCTCCGGCCTGTCGTCGGCACTTTGCAGGATCTGTGCCGTGGAGGGTTTGTCCCTAGGGCAACCCTCCCTCATTTCGAGACTTAGGATCGGGTCATGATCGTGTCTACAACTGGAGTTGTATACGCCGCAGAAGGCTCTGTGGTTCTTGATGTTGTTCCGCCGCCCAGAACGTTGGCCGAGGCCATGGCAGCCCGTGGCCGTGATGAGGCACGGGAATTTAACGAGATTCTCTTTGAGACGGGCATCAACAGGGGGCCCGTCGAATTACAGGTTGAGGTCTTGCCGGCTGAGCCTGCAGAGGACACAACGGATAGTTGGGAAGATGCATGGGAAGACTTTGATTTTGAGTTGCCCCGGGCACAGTGAATCTTTATGGTCCAACAATGGGCGATGTGCTCAACATTGGCACCATCGAGGAACTCTCGGTCTACAGGTTTCGGATCCAGGCGAATGGTCGGAGCCGCATGAGGGATTTGGTGGCCACGGAAGTTGTCGAGAGCTATTTTGTCCAAACATGGATAGTCGAGCAGCAAACTAGGAAGACTGTTTCGTAGAAGGTTCCCGAAAGTAGATTCGGATAGACCGGGCTACCTTGCGCTACCTCGCCTGGCCCCGCGACGTAGACTCGCCTGGGCAACTACAAATTGGGGGACGTGATGTTCGGTAAGAAGCACGCGTGCGGGATGTGCGGGCAAGCTTTGGCGGCCCATAGTAGAGATGTTCGGTTCCGTCTCCCGGATCCAGTGCTGGAGAGCCCTGAACAGCACCGGGTCGAGGACAGCTGGCTGAGCGACCCGGACCCCAACAAGGCGACACTCATGCAGATTCCGAATATCAGTCCTTTCGTCCGTGCCTTGCTTCCGATAAAGCTGCAGGGCGGGCACGAGTTCCGGTTTGGGGTCTGGATCGCCATTCACCCCGATGACCTCCAGCACGCCTGCAGGGTCTGGAACGCGCCCCAGTACGTCGACCTGAAACTAACTGGGTACCTGGCTAACAGGATTCAGCCCTGGGGTCTCTTCGCCGTGCCAGTAGATTTGGCTGTTCTGAACGTGGACCAGACGCCTTACTGCGTGTCCAGCTCGAATGAGGACCTGAACGAGGTGCTAACCCGGGAGTGGCCACATGGCATCCTGGCGTCACTGCCGTGATTCAGCAACGGCGAGTCCGCAACCCATGGCCGTTCGCCGCGGTCTGCATGATGGTGCCCTCGCTGACGCTTCTGGTGTTCGGCCTGACACAGGCGTCAGTGATCGATCTGTTGCCCGGGTACGTGGCCGCCTACCTGCTGATCGGGGTGTGCATCTTCGGCCCGCCCGGCAAACTCCCGTCACCGGGGCAGGCCGTGGCGTTCCTGCTTCCCGGTGCCCTGCTCGTGGTCCTGGCGCTGCTGGACCTGGGTTTTTGGTGTGGCGGCTGGTTGCTCGGACTCCCGGCCTGGGGGCTGCTGCTGAGCCGATCGACGACGGCAAACCCGCTCCGGGCCGTGGACGTGTTGAAATTCCTTGGGCTGCTGGTGCTGGGCCTGGCGGTCTTCACGTTCAACATCATCTGGGTGATTTTCAGCCTCGGCCTGTTCCTGCTCCCAATCATCCCTCTGGTCCGGCTGGCCTACCCTGAGTACTGGGCCACGCCTCTACAGGCGACCGTGGAGGTCGTTCCGGCCGTGGCCGCCGTCATAGTTGCCTTTGCTATTCCCACCCCCGAAGGGTCATGGTCATCGCCTTGGGTGTATGCGGGTGGGGCCGCGACGGCTGGACTCATGATCACATATTGGGCCTGGAGGCTCCCCCGCCGTTCCCGGCGCCGGCAGCTCAATAACGGAGCCATCGTCTAGCCCCCGTCTTCTAGTAGGGAATGGTCTGAGGCTCTGTCTCATAACCCCTGCGTCTCGAATCCCTAGGGATTCGAGGCGCTGAGGTTAGAAACACAGGAATTCAGCTGACCCGTAAGGGGATCCTTCACCGGACTGATCGTGCCAAATGTCTTTGGCCCCGGCCGGGATGGCATTTGAAACTGCTCCCATCTCGGCAAATGCGGGTGGTTTCGTCGTCCCGAGTAAGCAAGGCTTCGCGGGAGATTTTTCTTCGGCCCGTGAGTTGATACGTTATGGGACTCTCGTTATTGGTTCTGGAGAGGCACTTCTCATTCGTTCCGGGGTCCACGGGCGCTGCTCCCCCTCTTCAATCAACTTGATCTGAGAATCGGCCGAGTTCCCTTCCGGCAGCGCACTCGGTTGAAGGGGCATGGGCGCAGGAGTGGCTTGGCGCATCTGTTCTTCAGTTAGCGGGACGGATCTTGTGCCGCAACTGGAAGGTGCGATTGGTGCCGTTGAATCGGTCGGAAGCAAAATTGTTTCGGGGCACTCGCTTATATCGACTATTTCTGCACCTCTTGTAGCCTCGACTGAAGGCTCTACTGATGGGAGCGGTGGCTCCTCACTTTCTTCTCGCTGACTGCTGGGCCCGGCGCTTCCACAAGAGCTAGCGGAGAAAATAAGGACGCATACAGCAGCAAACCCACGGGTTTTCCCAAAAGTCCCATTTCTTGATTGTCCACAAATGCGAATCACCAAAATAGGGGTTTGGCCGAATTCCGTGTTTCGATCTGGTCACCAGTCTGGCTCCTGCGTCAGATGGAAAAGCCAAACTGATGCTTGTCTACTCGTCGGACCGAGTGAACGGTTGCTCGGAGTGCGGAGGTTCCCGATTTATGAGCGTTGATTGTCCTGTCAGGGATTGCCCCCACATCGTCGCGTTAGCCGGTCGTGAAGCGCGCAGCTAGGCATAAATTCTTCCCTCGGCGTTGTTACTAGCCTTTGTACGCACGTTTACCCCGCACGATGATGCACGGTGAAGGTGCCCTAACCGCTACGCTCCAGACTGTCTCTAAACCCTTGTGTTCTGAGACGAGAGGGTTTTGAGACCCGTTTGGATGGGGCCCTTACCAGGCACCGCACCGGCAGCGAGGATACTCGATCCGATGAAGTACGGAACGCCCAATTCACTCGGGATGTGCACCTTTGCAGGACAGCTCACAAACAGCCCGGAGAGCGCCTTTTCAGGCACACGGGGGCTGAGGCTTTGGCGAACCAGCGGTGATGGCCACAGTCGCCCGGCGGCGGGACTCACCATCCGTTCCCGTTGTCCAAAATGGGGGGCATTTGCTTCTGGCGTGCCCTTGCGGTCAGTGTTGGCTGGGCGTAACGTCCGCAGCATAAGGGTTGCCTTTGGAGGCCTCCATGCGTGTGCTGCTACGCCATTTCATCGCCATGACATTAGTCTTGTCCGTCTGGCTTCTCGGGCTGTGGACTTCTAACCGGCGCTCCCGCCCCACTCATGCCGGGAGCGCACACCCGATCGGCATCGCCATCGCAATGCTGGCGTGCGTAAGCCTCTCGGCGTGCACCCCCGCCGAAGCGCCATCCTCCGCAGCAACTACGGAAGCCCGCACGGCCCCACCGGCGCCCACGGTCCCGCCGGTCCCACCGCTGCCGGAAGGCGACATCGACCCCGGTACATACCTCGTCACCAGCTTCCAAGAGAATTTCGAGATCACCGTCCCAGACGGCTGGAGGAGTGACGATGGCCTGTTTAAGGACGACCCGGATCACCCGGATGATTATGGGGTCTTCGTGGGTTGGTGGCCCGCGCTCTATGTGCCGAGGGACGCATGCGCGTGGGAGGGCGCGCTCGTCAAGCTCGATCCGTCGGCTAATGCGTTCGTCGACGCGATGACGGCGCAGACGTCAACGGCCAGTACCCCTCCCGTCGAGGTTATGGTGGGCGATTACTCCGGCGTCGAGTTCGACCACTCCGTGGAGGGTGACGTGGACTTCAAAGCCTGCGACCGCGACAAGTTTTGCATCCACTCATCAATCTCAAACGAATGCGGACGCTGGTACTCGAGCACCGCTGAGCGCGAAACCTATCGGGTAGTCCACCTGAACGGCGAACGCGCGATGTTCTGGGTGGTCCAATTCCACGAATCGATCAATCCGGAGCTGACAAGAGAGGCACGCACCGTCTTCGACTCGATCGTGTTCAAGCTCCCACAAATGACCAGCTGATGCGATACGCGATACCGCCCGCGGGCGCCGACTCCTTCTCTGACCCCACCTTGGGTGTCTCATAGCGTCAGTGCCTCGAAACGCAGGAGGCACGAGGAGTTTGGACGAGGACACGAACGCCAATCATCCATTAGTTATGTGACACATCGGAGCAGCCCATGAAAAAGCTGATTGGCTGCGCACGTGTTTTGACGCGACCGGCAACAGGCAGACCTTCTGACCGCAGGCGTCCTCCGCGATGACCTTACATTGACCACGCCGTGTCCGGAGCGCGGGCTTCACGGCCCCAATTCGATCAGGCCTTGGACGCACTAATTGGGGGTGGCACCCTCGTCATCGCAACGCTGGACGGGCTTAGGCGATTCACACAGAACATGCTCTCCTCAGCACTGCAAAAGGCCGCCAATACCGCTGGGATTCACACTCAAAGTTACTGACGGGCTGCTACCGCGGCGACTCCATAGACCTCTTGCTCTACTCCGCGTCGACGAAGGCAGATTGAGGTTTACCCGGAAAGATAGGCCGAAAGCTCAAATGACCTACCCCCGGGCAGCTGGGCAACCAGGCATGTCCCGTTCACCGCCCCGGAATCAGGGCTGTGGTGAGAGAGCGTCCGCGGAAAACCTGCGGAAGGTGAAAGAGCGTTGCGGGTGGAGTGGCGGAACGGAAGCTAGCCAGCCATGACGGCCGGGCCGATGAACGGGTCAACAGCCAGGGCGATGAACAGCAAGGTGAGGTAGCTGATGGAGCCGTGGAACACCTTCATGGCCCGCTTGTCGGAGATGTCCTCGCGCTGTGCCCGGTTGTACAGGGAATGCGACTCGTAGAGGAACCAGGCGCCGGCCACCACAGCCGTGGCGGTGTACACCCAGCCCGCCCCGCCGGCCGGGACCATCAGCAGCGAGCACACCACCATGGCCCAGGCGTACAGGACCACCTGTACCGACACCACCTTGGCGCCGGCGATGGCACCGAGCATGGGCACGTTGGCGTTGCGGTAGTCCTCGCCGTAGCGCATGGACAGCGGCCAGTAGTGCGGCGGGGTCCACAGGAAGATCACCATAAAGAGGATGACCGCGGGCCATTCCACGGTGTTGGTGACGGCTGCCCAGGCGATCAGCACCGGGAAGCAGCCGGCCGCGCCGCCCCACACAATGTTCTGTGCCGTGCGGCGCTTAAGGATGATCGTGTAGATCACCACGTAGAAGAAGATGGCGCCCAGCCCCAGCCAGGCGGACAAAGGGTTAGCGCCGAACCACAGGATGGCGATGGCGGCAGCACCCAGGAGCCAGGAAAAGACCAGCGCCTCACGGGGGGTGACCTCCCCCGTGACCAGGGGACGGTTCTCCGTCCGGTGCATCAGTTTGTCGATGTCGCGGTCAATGTAGCAGTTGAACGCCCCGGCACTGCCGGCCGCAAACGCGCCGCCAACCAGGGTGGCGAGGATCAGCCCGATCGAAGGAAAGCCACGCTCCGCATAAATCATGGTGGGCAGCGTGCTGACCAGCAGCAGCTCGATAACGCGCGGTTTGGTGAGGGCGAGATACGCCTTGGCCTTACGGGCAAACCCGGCACCTGATGCCCGGGATGCGTTCAGCGGCGTATCTGTTGTGCTCACGGTGGCAGTCACCCGTTCTGTGTGGCAGTTGTGTCTGGCGGTGCAGCTACGGACGGCTGGAAAGGTCCGCTGCCCGGCATTGGCCTCCGAATATCATACCGCGCCGCCACCCCCCTTCCGGCCGCCCGATATGCGCACATGATCGCTCGAACGCCGATTCGAGCAGATTAACTCAACCTCACTTCAGGCTGATTCATAAAAGGGGAAATTGCGTCCAAAACGTGAGATTTGCGCCGCCCGGAGAATGGAATGGAGCTAAGCTGTCACCAGATCAGCACGCAGCCAGGAAGCGGTGGAAAACGCATTCCCGGACTGCCAGTGGCTGAGTGAAAGATCAACGTTTCGATGGTGAACGGCTGGTACACACCGCAGCGGGCGCCACACAGCGTGCCTTTAAACGGATCCGGTGTGCCGCCTGCCATCAGCACAGAGAGGGGCCCGGTTTTCGTGCCACATTTGGAAGAGCAAGAACTGTCATGGACCAGCTTGGACCAGCGCGCCGTGGATACTATCCGCGTGCTGGCTGCGGACGCCGTGGAGAAGGTGGGCAACGGCCACCCCGGAACGGCCATGAGCCTGGCTCCGGCTGCGTACCTTCTTTTCCAGAAGCTGATGCGCCATGATCCCCGCAACCCGGAGTGGCTGGGCCGTGACCGGTTCATCCTGTCCCCCGGCCACACGTCACTGACGCTGTACATCCAGCTGTTCCTTTCCGGTTACGGCCTGGAGCTGAAGGACCTGCAGGCGCTGCGGACCTGGGGTTCGCTGACCCCGGGCCACCCCGAGTACAAGCACACCGCGGGTGTGGAGATCACCACCGGCCCGCTGGGCCAGGGCCTTGCCTCCTCGGTAGGTTTCGCGTATTCCCAGCGCCGGATGCGCGGCCTGTTCGACGCCGATGCTGCCGCCGGCGAGAGCCCGTTTGACCACACCATCTGGGTCATCGCGTCCGACGGCGACCTGCAGGAAGGCGTCACGGCCGAGGCTTCCTCGCTGGCCGGCCACCAGGAACTGGGCAACCTGGTTGTTGTGTACGACGAGAACCACATCTCCATCGAGGACGACACCGACATCGCGTTCACCGAGGATGTCCTGAAGCGCTACGAGGCCTACGGCTGGCACGTCCAGCGCGTGGACTGGACCAAGACCGGCGAATACAAGGAAGACGTGCAGGAGCTTTACTCGGCACTGCTTGCTGCCAAGGCCGAGACGTCCAAGCCGTCCATCGTGTCGCTGCGCACCATCATCGGCTACCCTGCCCCGAAGAAGCAGAACACCGGCAAGATCCACGGTTCCGCACTTGGTGCCGAGGAAGTTGCAGCGTTGAAGGAAGTCCTGGGCTTCGATCCGGCCAAGTCCTTCGAGGTTGACCAGGAAGTCCTGGCCCACGCCCGCTCCGTGGTGGACCGGGGAGCTGCTGCCCGCAAGGAATGGGAAGAGTCCTTCAACGCCTGGCAGGCTGCCAACCCCGAGGGCGCGGCACTGCTGCAGCGCATCGAGGCCAAGGAACTGCCCACCGATGTTGACGCGGCCCTTCCGGTCTTCCCGGCCGGTAAGGACGTCTCCACCCGCGCCGCATCGGGCAAGGTCCTGAACGCCCTGGGCCCGGTCCTGCCCGAACTGTGGGGCGGTTCTGCCGACCTTGCAGAGTCGAACAACACCACCATCGAGGGCTCGCCGTCGTTCGTTCCCGCGTCCAAGCAGACCGACGCGTGGAAGGGCAACCCCTACGGCCGCGTCCTGCACTTCGGCATCCGCGAACACGCCGCAGCGTCGATCGTGAACGGCATCAGCCTGCACGGCCGGACCCGCGCGTTCTCCGGAACGTTCCTGATCTTCAGCGACTACCAGCGTCCCGCCATCCGCCTCGGTGCACTGATGGGTGTCCCGTCCCTGTACGTCTGGACGCACGATTCCATCGGCCTGGGCGAAGACGGACCCACCCACCAGCCCGTGGAGCAGCTCGCCTCGCTGCGCGCCATCGTGGGCCTGGACGTTGTCCGCCCCGGTGACGCCAACGAAGTTGCCGTTGCCTGGAAGACCATGCTCGAAAACCACGCAAACCCGGCCGGCATCGTCCTGACCCGCCAGAACATCCCCACCTGGGAACGCGGCGAGGGAGCGGCCGACGGCGACACGTTCGGTTCCGTCGCGGGCGTCGCCAAGGGCGGGTACGTCCTCGCAGAGGCCTCCAAGGACGGCGCGACCGTTCCGGCCGACGTGATCCTGATCGGCACCGGCTCCGAGGTCCAGCTGGCCGTCAAGGCCCGTGAAGCACTGCAGGCCGAAGGCATCGCCACCCGGGTTGTGTCCATGCCGTGCGTCGAGTGGTTCAACAAGCAGGATGCTGCCTACCGCGAATCGGTCCTCCCGTCCGCGGTCAAGGCCCGCGTCTCCGTCGAAGCAGGACTTGCCCTGGGCTGGAAGGAATTCGTCGGCGACGCCGGCCGCTCCATCAGCCTCGAGCACTACGGCGCTTCCGCTGACTACAAGCGCCTCTTCCAGGAGTTCGGCATCACGGCAGAAGCAGTAGCTGCCGCTGCCAAGGACTCCCTCGCCCGCCTGCAGGCCTAACAAACGATTTAGGAGAAAAAGACAATGACTACTCCCACCCAGCAGCTCTCCGACGCCGGAGTTTCCATTTGGCTTGATGACCTTTCCCGCGGACGCCTGGAAACCGGCACCCTGCGCAAGCTCATCGAAGAGAAGAACGTGGTTGGTGTGACCACCAACCCCTCCATCTTCCACGCCGCCATCACCACCGGTACCGACTACGACGCCACCATCGCCGCGCAGGCAGCAGCAGGCGCGTCCATCGAAGACACCATCTTCGAAATCACCACCACCGACGTCGCCGACGCCTGCGACCTCTTCGCACCGGTGGCAGCAGCCACCAACGGTGTCGACGGCCGCGTCTCCATCGAAGTTGACCCGCGCCTCGCCTGGGACACCGCCGGCACAATCGCCGAAGCCAAGCACCTGTACAAGAAGGTCAACAAGGACAACGTCCTGATCAAAATCCCGGCCACGCTCGAAGGCCTCGAGGCGATCACCGCCACCCTGGCCGAGGGCATCAGCGTCAACGTGACCCTGATCTTCTCCCTGGAGCGCTACCGCGCCGTCATCAACGCCTTCCAGACCGGCCTGGAACAGGCCAAGGAAAACGGCCACGACCTCTCCAAGATCCACTCCGTGGCATCATTCTTCGTCTCCCGCGTGGACACCGAGATCGACAAGCGCCTTGACGCCATCGGCACCGACGAAGCCAAGGCCCTCAAGGGCAAGGCAGGCGTCGCGAACGCCCGCCTCGCCTACCAGGTCTACGAAGAGCTCTTCGCCACCGAACGCTGGGCCCTGCTCGCCGAAGCCGGCGCCCGCCCCCAGCGCCCGCTCTGGGCCTCCACCGGCGTGAAGGACCCGGCCTACCCGGACACCCTTTACGTCACCGAGCTCGTCGCCCCCGGCGTCGTCAACACCATGCCCGAAAAGACCCTGGACGCCACCTTCGACCACGGCGAGGTCAAGGGCGACACCATCACGGGCACCTACGCCGAGGCCAACAACACCCTTGACGCACTGGAAAAGCTCGGCGTCTCTTACAACGACGTCGTCGCCATCCTCGAATCCGAAGGCCTGGACAAGTTCGTGGCCAGCTGGAAGGAACTCCTGGCCGACGTCGAAGGCGCCCTCGCCTCAGCACGGAAGGCTTCCTAGTCCCCTATGAGCACTCTCAGCTACGACGCCACCGGCGCTGCCCAGAAGGCACTTGAACAGCACCTTCCTGCTCTGGTCGAGGAGCGGATTGCCACCCGGATCTTTGCCAAGGACCACACCCTGTGGGGTCCGGATGCAGAATCCGAGTCGGCCATCCGGCTTGGCTGGGTGGAGGCGGCCACCGTCTCCCAGCCGCTGGTGAAGGACATCCTGGAACTCCGCGACGCCCTCCGGGCTGAAGGCGTCACCCGCATTGTGCTGTGCGGCATGGGTGGTTCTTCCCTCGCCCCAGAGGTCATCGCCGGCACCGCCGGCGTCGAGCTGACTGTGCTGGACAGCACGGACCCGGACCAGGTCCGTGCTGCCCTGGCCGACCGGCTGGCCGAGACCGCGATCGTGGTCTCGTCCAAGTCCGGCTCCACGGTGGAGACCGATTCCCAGCGGCGGATCTTCGAAAAGGCGTTCAACGACGCCGGCATCGACGCCGCCAGCCGCATCATCATCGTCACGGACCCCGGCTCCCCGCTGGACAAGGCTTCCCGCGAGGCCGGCTACCGCGCCGTCTTCAACGCCGACCCCAACGTCGGCGGCCGCTTCTCCGCCCTCACGGCCTTCGGCCTGGTCCCCTCCGGCCTGGCCGGAGTGGACATCCAGGCCTTCCTGGACGAGGCTGAGGAAGCAGCGGAAATCCTCAATGACGATGCCCCCGAGAACATCGGGCTCGCACTCGGCACCGCCCTGGGCGGAACCACGCCGCTGCGGAACAAGATCGTCATTGCCGAGGACGGCTCCGGCATTGTGGGCTTCGCCGACTGGGCCGAGCAGCTCATCGCCGAATCCACCGGCAAGCTGGGCACGGGCGTCCTGCCGGTCGTGGCCGGCCCCGCCGCACCCGAGGTAACGTCCGGCGCGCCGGATGTCCTGGTGGTACGGCTGGTAGCCGCTGATGCCGACGTCGAACTCGGCGACGACGAAGTGGCCATCGCCGGTGGCCTGGCCACACAGATGATGGTGTGGGAGTTTGCCACGGCCGTGGCGGGACGTTTGCTGGGCATCAACCCCTTCGACCAGCCCGACGTCGAAGCCGCCAAGGTGGCAGCGCGCGGCCTGCTGGACGCGCAGCCGGAGCCCACTGCCGCAGCATTCGTTGATGGCGCCATCGAGGTCCGCGGCGGTGACTGGCTCGGTGATGCCGGCACCGCGGAGTCCGCCGTCAAGGCTCTGCTGGGCACCCTCGAGGCAGACAGCTACCTGAGCGTCCAGGCGTACTTCGACCGCCTCGCCTTCGCTGAACTGGAAGGGATCCGCGACGAACTGGCTGCTGCCAGCGGCCGTCCCGTCACATTCGGCTGGGGCCCCCGGTTCCTGCACTCCACGGGCCAGTTCCACAAGGGCGGACCCGCCATCGGCGTGTTCCTCCAGGTCACGGCTGCGCCTGCAGAAGACCTTGAAATCCCGGAGCGTCCCTTCACGTTCGGGGAACTGATTTCCGCGCAGGCTGCCGGCGACGCCCAGGTCCTGGAAGGGCACGGCCGGCCCGTGCTGCGCCTGCACCTGACCAACCGTGCTGCCGGCGTGAAGCAGCTGCAGGACATCGTCGCTGCACTTTCCGCCCGCGCATCCGCTACCGAAAGCTAAGGCACAAAAGCAACATGCCAGAAACTGAATACGGCAAAAGGTCCGGGACCCGGGGGCGT